>JACQJM010000055.1 GCA_016205045.1 Elusimicrobiota bacterium
AAATACCGTTCCCAATACCACTTTCCGTCATCTGTTCCCCCAACCACATCACAAAAATGCTCCCCGCAGTCAAGGTCAACACGGTGGTGACATAGAATCCCACCGTGGGATTATTGATGACCGGGATTCCGCCAGGAACCGGCATTTTTGAAATCGCGATCGTGAGTCCAAAAGATTGAAAAGAAGCCAAAAACAAAGTCAAATACCGGGAGATCTGATTCAGTTTTCTGCGTCCCAATTCTCCTTCTTTGGCCAAACGGTCCAAGTAAGGCAGCACATGGGCTCCCTGCAGAAGACTCATGATGATGGAAGCGTTAATATAAGGAATAACCCCCATCGCAAAGATAGAAAAGCGCCCTAACGCCCCTCCGGAAAAGATATCTAGAAAACCGAGCAGATTGTTCTGGTGGGTTGCAAAAAGGGCTCGAATCGCTTCCGAGTTAACCCCGGGGATGGGAATCGCCGCTCCAACACGATATACAGCTATACAACCCAAGGTGAAAAGAACTTTCTTTCTTAAATCCTCTACTCTAAAAATATCGCTGAAGGATTGGATCATATCTTAGCTCTCAGTTCTTTCAGTACGGTAGCGGTCCCGCCCGCTTTTTCAATGGCTGCTTTCGCGGCCCGAGAGAAGGCGTGCGCATTGACGTTTAGAGCGCAGGTCAATTTTCCTTGACCCAAAACCTTAACGGGACCCTGTCCATGAACCAGCCCCCGTTCTTTCAGAGCCTCTGGAGTCACTACTTCTCCCACCTTAAAAACCCGCTCTAAATCCTGGAGATTGACGATCTGGTATTCCATCGAAAATGGATTAAAAAAACCTTGTTTGGGAATGCGGCGGAGCAGGGGCATCTGCCCCCCCTCAAATCCGATCATTTTCCCATCTCCAGATCGGGACCGCTGCCCCTTCATCCCTCGCGTAGCGGAACCACCATGTCCAGAACCCTCACCGCAGCCTATACGCTTATGCTTTTTACGGGAACCTGGCTGCGGAGATAAGTTATTTAAAGCGATGTTCATAGAGTTATTGCGTTAACATCATTTCCCCCGCAGTTTTAAGATTTCCTCTTTGGTTTTTAAAATTTTCAAAGCTTCCAACGTCGCATAAACCACATTAAATGGGTTCGAACTGCCCAGACTTTTGGTAAGAATATTCTTCACTCCCGCGGCCTCCAACACTGCTCGGACGCCTCCACCCGCGATAACACCGCTTCCCGGAGCCGCCGGTTTCATCCAAACTTTTCCCGCCCCAAAACTACCCACCACCTCATGTGGAATAGTTTCTTGGACCAAGGGAAATTGAATCATGTCTTTTTTGGCCTTAGCAGACGCCTTGTGAATCGCGGCTTGAACCTCTTTCGCCTTCCCCAATCCAGCCCCCACCTGGCCTTTTCCATTCCCCACCACCACCAAGCTGCTAAAGGAAAATCTTTTGCCTCCTTTAACCACTTTGGTAACGCGATTGATACACACTACCGTTTCCTTCAAATTGACCGGCCCGGCGGAAGGAGGTGGGGCGACAGGAACCCGCGCCTGCTCTTCCAGAATGGGTGCCGCTTCTTCCTGATCCGCCTTGGGTTCCTCTGCTGTTTTTACCATGTCTAACTATCTCCTTAAAATTCTAATCCGGCTTGACGGGCGCTGTCGGCCACCGCTTTTATTCTTCCGTGATAAATTCGCCCTCCACGATCAAAGCAAACCTGCTTGACTCCATTGGCCAGTGCTTTTTGCGCAATCAAAGAGCCCACCACCTTGGCGGACTCCAAATTACTGGAGGATTTCAGTTTTCCCTTCAGCTCTTTTGATAATGTGGAGGCAAAAGCCAGGGTGTTTCCTTTAGCATCATCCACTACTTGAGCATATAGGTGTCGCAGACTGCGATAAACGGTCAGCCGAGGTCGTCCATTCCCTCTTTCCTTAAGAGATCGCTTCACTCGTTCCCGGCGATACTCGTACTGGACTAATTTAGCTTTCATCTATTTCTTCGCTCCTCCACCTGCAGCACCCGCTCCGGCTCCCGCCGCCGTCTTTCCCGCCTTTCGGGTGATATGCTCCCCACGATAGCGAACCCCCGTACCTTTATAAGGTTCGGGAACACGAACTTGTCGAATGCGCGCAGCTGTTTCACCCACCAAATCCTTGTCCGATCCCGACACCATGATCACCACCTGTTTGGGATCCACTTGAATTTTGACTCCTTTGGGAATTTGGAAAACAACGGGGTGAGAGTAGCCCATATTCAAGGTCAATTTTTCAGTTCCTTCTACAACAGCCTTGAAACCCAATCCTTGAATTTCCAAAATCTTAGAAAAACCACCCTGCACTCCCTGCACCATATTGGCCAAGCGAGCCCGGATTGTCCCGTAGACCGCTCGATTTTTTCTATCCTCTCCCTGCAAGCTCAAAGTCAGCTTCCCATCCTGTATCTGCGCTGTTAAAAATGCCGGCAGAACAAAGGACGTTTCTCCTAGGGGCCCCTTGACCCTAACTTTTTGCAAAGAGACGGATGATTCCGAGGAAGATTCGACCGAACCCTGAACCGCCTGCCTGTTGCCGCGCCCAGCTGGGTTTTTCTCTGACTGAATTTCTACTTGTACTCCCTGAGGGATACCAATAGGTTGACGACCAATTCTGCTCATAAAATCTCGTTGCTAACCCCCAACCCCTAACC
>JACQJM010000056.1 GCA_016205045.1 Elusimicrobiota bacterium
CTCTTAGTATTGTCCAATTCCGGGGTGCTGATCTCTCAGTGGACTGTTCCTGAGGGTGGAGGCCCTTGGACACCACAGGGAGGCGGGGCCCTTGTCTTGGGTAATTTGGACGATGACCCTGATCTTGAGATTATCCGCTCGGGATTTACCAAGGTGCACGCTTACAATCGCGACGGGACGCCCGTGCCGGGCTGGCCCACCTCGGAAAATTGGGCGGATGGAAGCGCCGTGGTTTTGGGAGATATTGACGGAGACGGCCGGCCGGAAATTTTGACCTTCCAGGCCGATACCCTATCGGCCTGGAACAGGCAGGGGCAAATGCTTCCTGGTTGGCCGGTGACGTTCCCGGGGTTTGAGGTCGGCATGAATGTGAGCTTGGGGGATATTACGGGAGACGGAGTGTCGGAAGTTTTGGTGTATCCGTTTCAGAAATACTACTGGTCCTTCCATGCTTTGAATGCTGCCGGCTCGGAAATCGCGGGATTTCCCATCTCAGGAACATTGGGACTGCCGTATGAATCTATCGGCGGCCCGCTGCTCACCGATTTGGAGGGAGACGGCAAGCTGGATATTGTTCTCTACGAGGAGAGTGAATCCCCTGTGGGCACGATGCGGCTCCTGGCTTTGGATTGGCAAACGCCTTTCAGCGCTGTCAACAACCCCTGGCCGATGTATGGGAAGGATGCAGGACACACCCACTGTCTCAACACCGTGCCCCCCGAAGTTTCCATGACGTCTCCAGGAGAAGGTTTAACCCTTCTGGCCGGGCAAAGCCTCCTTCTTTCGGCCGAGGCTCTTGATGATGTGAAAGTGGCAGGGGTCCGGTTCCAGTGGGACGGTCAAAACACGGGCTCCGAAATTTTGTCTTCTCCTTATCAACTCCTATGGAAAGTGCCTTTGGCGGAAGGCGTGCACACACTCTCTGCGGAGGCGCGGGACATGGAAGGGAATGTCTCTAGATCCTCCGCCATTCATGTGACGGTTAAGAGGCCGGACCCCCGTACTCCGCCCAAGCCGGGTCTTATCGGCGTCGCGGATGCCTCGGGACAGATTTCCTTCAGTCTGCAGGAAAAAGGAGGACCCCGGGCTCTTCTTCTCCACCCTGGGGCAGGAGTACAGGGGCTGGTTTTTGGTTCCGAAGTAGTGAAAGCCTCTCTACTCAGTTTGTCCGGAAATGTGATATCCGAGGCTGAAGGTCCGGCCGGATCCTTGACCCTTGCTCTGAGTAAGGGGGGCGGACAGTTTTCCTGCGAGTCGGGGCTGCTCATGATCCAGATGCATACCCAAACCCCTACTGGAGAAAGCAAAGTCATCCTCAAGCCCATCGTCTGCGCCAAATAATCCTCCCTCTTGCGTTTTTTAGCCTGAAGTCTTAGCAAAGATACGAATCTACCTTTCCCCCCCTTCAGGATTGTGATAAGATAAACGGGATGGGGCAGTTAGTCCCTCACTTTGCCGCACTGCCAGCTCTATGATGTTTAGCGGCCGAAGTAAGGGATAAACTCAGCGGCACCTGCCTGCCGGCAGGCATGGAGCACCTCTGAAAATTTGGGGCCGTTAGCTCAGCGGCAGAGCGTCCGCCTTACACGCGGCAGGTCGGGGGTTCAAATCCCTCACGGCCCAAATCTTTTAATTCAAGGAGGGGGTCACAGGTTCAAATCCTGTACTGCCCAATTCTTTTTCTACAGATATCCCGGCAAGTTTCAGGGATGAACCAACGGTTCGCTTAACACTCGGTAAGGGTCGTCGGCGTACTCGATAAGATACAAGGCGGGCTCCAGGTTGGCGTCAAAAACTTTCTGGATCATGTCCGGCTTAGGGTAAAACCCACTCATTCCCAATCCACGGGAGGGACTGAGCTCAAATGTGAAAGCAAAAATGGGATGATCCGGCCTTAAGGCATAAGCCCAATCGTTGGTGTCCCCCGAAGCTAGATAGAGATCGTGGCCAGGCATGGGCTGATAGCCGTTCCATTGAGACATTCTTTGGGCCATGGTCTCAAACACCGCACGATCTCTTTGATTGGGGACAGGCTCCAGTGTGTGGCCCCAGGGATAAAGAATCAGCTCGCTGTAGGAGTGGTAGGACAAGAGGACGTTGATATTAGGGTGCCCTGCCACAAAATCTCTCACCGCCTGATTTTCCGGTTCTGAAAAAGCAGAAGACCCATGGTAAGTTTCGCTCCCCGGATTGGGGGAAGAGCCTGGGCCTCCCCACCCGGGCCCGCCGTAATTGCGGTTAGGGTCCACCCCCACTGTTCCATCCCCATTAGGGCGCCTATTCTTTCTCCAGCCCTCGAATCGTCCTTGGGCCGTATCGTACACTTTCCCATCCGGATTGACGATGGGAACAATATAAACTTCTCTGGTTTCCAAGAGGCGGCGGATGCGGGCATCTCCTTGACGATATTTCTGAGTCAAGTGTTGCGCCAAAAGGAGAGGAACCTCTGAGGTCAAAATTTCTCGGGCGTGATGAACCCCGCAAAAAAATATACCTGGCTTTGGACCCATGGCAGAGGATTCCTTTCGGTTGGGAGCGCTCAACCGCACCCCATAAAGGGGCCTTCCCTTCACCGAAATTCCCAACTGAAAAAAAGAAACTAATCCGGCATTATTCCTGGCCAAATTTCTCAACTCTTCCACCACCTTTGACGTGGTGCGATATTTTTCATACCCACTAGGCATTCCTCCCGGAACCCCTTGAGGAAAGGCCTGGATTAACAACTGCTTTAAGGAAGTTCTTTCTTCAATCCTGATCCCCAACCCACCCAAAGCCACAATACGTCCTATCTCATTTTCATGAAGGATCACTTTAATGATTCCCGTGCGGGGTTCTTTTACATCAGGCTCGATAATATCCGCGCCCGTCCGGACAATAGCCGTGCGCTGGATAAAAGACATTCCGGGATCCATAGACACCCGCACACTCAAAACATAATACTCATCCTCAAAACTTTCAGGATCTGGTTGGGAGCTGACCGGCGCGGTGGGAATCTGCGGCTGGGATCCCTTCGGCCCAGAATCTCCTTCGAAGGAATTTCCTTGTTCTATGGCCGAAAGCTGGGATAAGGCTTTGGATCGGGCAAGAACAACGGCAGGGACAATGGGGACAAGAAACGAGCTCAATGCGAAGCCTAAAAACCATGACGTCATCCAAAATTTCTTCCGACCGACAAACCGCATCAGGAATTCCATGAACACATCTCCTATTCTTACTTTGGACATTATACTATTATGTAATGAGAATGCTTCGTTTTAACCCTCTAAATCCTGATTCAGCTTACCTTCTAGGCCTGTTCTCCGCAGATGGAAATATAACCATCAACAAGAACGGCTCACAC
>JACQJM010000060.1 GCA_016205045.1 Elusimicrobiota bacterium
CCTCTGGACTATTCCAGGGATAGGGGCTTATCAAGCCGTTGCACAATCGGTACGAAACACTCCTGTTCAAACGGGAAACGTCGGCGCTCTATCGATAGGAATTTCCAGATCCGCATTTACTCCCGAGTATCTGAATCTTCTGGAAATGGAAGGAAATCGATTGGGCAGCATTCCTGGCCCGGTAGTCATTCCTCAAGCGGCACAGAGCAGTCAGAGCGGTTTCAAAGTTTTAAAGGTCAATTCCATCCCTGCAACAACTCACTCTTCAGCAATCAGACTTCGGAACGCAGTATCTCCGGCACAACTCCATCTAACTCCCTCTCCCCTCATCCTTTTACCTTCTCCCCTCAGGGGAGAAGGTAGGTTGAAGGGTTGGAAGGGTGGGGGTGAGGGGTTAACCCAACCAGGACAACATCTATTTGACGCGAGTCGTATTAAACACGACTCGGCAGTGCAAGGTCCTATGGCGGTGTCGGGAGCTTCTTTTGAAGGACGATCTCATTTAAGGGCTTTCATCGCTTCCCAGCATCCAGATCGTTCCCTGACCCACAGAAATACTTCCACAATTCCACTAAATGTTAAGGAAACCTCTACGGTACTTCTTTCACAATCGCCAACATCCCCAAGAAGCTCCCCACGGGCTTTGTTGATGCCCATCCTGGCTTCAGCTGCTGGTTTGACGTTGATGGCTAAGTCTGCTTTGGCTGCCGCACTTACGAGTTGCGCAAAAGAAGCGGCAAGTGCGAGATGGCTTAACTCACACCCCATCTTCGTCGTACTCATTCCTGCGGCAATTATATTGGGAGTTTTATTGCTGATCAGGCTATTCTCTCCTGTAGAGGCGGCGAGAAATGCTCCAACAGTCCAGACCCCGCCCTCTAACGCTACTCCAGACCGTTCTTCCCCAACCCTCGAAAAACCCCAGACCCCCACTCCTGGTGCTACGGTGTCCTCCGCTGAATTCTATCCCGTCTTTTTTAAAAGACTCTTAAGCATGATATTGTTGTTTAGCGGCCTTGGCTCCTTCTTGGTGGGGATGGACGGATTTGGAATGGGACTCGGCACACCACTTAGTGTGCCTTTGTCCACACCCTTGATTATAGGAGCAACATTCATAGCTTTGGGCCTCTTTGGATTCATCCGAGCATGGGGAGAGGATAAGAAGTGGGGAAAAGACGCGACTATTCCGGACTCCGCACTCCCCTTGACCCTGGCTGGTGCCTTCAGCGTTTTTTTATCTCTGTTTGGCACGGTAAGTTTTTGGGCCACAGGCGATTATGTTCTAGGCAACGTCTGGATCCTGCCCGCGATGTTGGTCATGGCCGCCCTATCCGTTCACGCCATCGATAAAGGAGCGATGGGCCACTCCCACGGTCGGCTTGTCTCCTTCATCTTCATTGTTACTGTCGGACTGGGAGTGGCGGCCATGTTTCCGCTTGTGCATTACTGGAACGGGGCCGGAGTTCTCATCGGTCTGGGAATTGCTTTGGGTGGCATGCTCTTGGCGGGGCATATCGCAAACTTGTTAAGGAAAATAGGTCAGGCGTTAAAGCACGGATCACCCTTCGTTCTTCTGATGGCATGGATGCCTGGCACTGCATCTCCCAACCGGGTCAAAGGCACCGTGAAGTGGTGGAACGATGCTAAAGGGTTTGGATTTCTCACCACGGAAAAAGGAGAAGACGTGTTTGTGCGTTTCTACGCGACAGACGATAACTCGAAAACCCTCGCGGAAGGAGAAGCTGTTGAATTTGAAGTCGGCCGGGGACCCAAAGGACTTCATGCCATCCAGGTAGTTAGATTATCTTCTCCATCTCCAGAACCGTCGAATCCATCCCCCAGTAAACCACGAGCAAATTTCACTCCAACGCTCTTTAATTCCATGCTGGGTTCGGCAATTGGTTTGGTGGCTATCCTGATTCTCTCGGCCGTATTTCCTTCCTTAAGAGTATGGCCCACACTCGCCGTAGTGCTAGGATCCGTATCGGGAGGACTTTTTGCTGCGGGAATAGCCTATGGCGCCTCTAGCAAGAGCGAGTCTGTATTTACAGCGGTAAGAGAAGAGTGGCCTTTATTTGTTATGGGCGGCGTTGTGGGGGCATTTATTGGAAATGCTTTAGCCGTCGCCTCTGCAACTAGCCTGGCCTTTCTACCCTTTCTAGGAATGGCAGGAATGCCTGGCAGCTCTAAACCAAATCCCACGCCATCTGTTCCCGCGACATCTTCTGGCGAAGAAATATCCGCTAAGGATGCGACACTCCTCGCAACCCTAGCTCAAAATGCGGACCTGGCTCAAAACGAGGTGATCCTGGAGGTTCGTCGATTGGAAAAACATATATCCATAGAACAGTTCGTTCGGAGTTTGGAGAAGGCCTATGGATATGTGCAGGGGAAATTACCTCTTCCTCCAAGTGGTGTCAGAGGCTATATCCTTAGGGGAACTGTTCCTTTCAAGAGCATCATAAAAATGGTGAAAGATGAGCGATTCATCCTAAAGAGAATGATGGTCCCCGGGGAGACACCGGAAAGCGATGAGGTCAGTCGAAAAGCACTGGAAGGGGCGCGTCAACTGGGATTGTCACAACCTTTGGTGGGCCTTCACGATGAACGTTTCCGTGATCCAGATCAACTCCTGCTGGAAGGCTGGAACAGAACCGTCAGGTACGACAATTGGGTGCATTATGATTTTGTTGTGCAGCGTGATGGAGATAAGGTTCTAGTTCAGGCCATAGTTTATCATCGCAATACACCAAGTCAGAAAACCATCACCACGTTTTGGGTCCAGGATGGGCACAGACACTCTGAGAGATTGACTCGCTATCCCAATAGGGAAACAGTCAGATATATCGATGAATCTCGAGTGTTTAATAACGATTGGGAATAGCCTAAGAAAAGGTAGCAGCTACCTTTTTGACCTTTTTGAGGACCCAAATAGGCCTAGGACTAAAGACTATTTTTGGGTAGGCCCAAGGACCCCTGCCGATCTCCTGGCCCTCTGCTAATCTATAGACATGAGAACATTAGCTCTTATCAGCCTACTGGCCGCACCCAATATTTCCTATTCCCAAGGCTCTCAAGGTGTTCAACGACCGGTGACCACCGTCCCTCGTGCTGTGGTGTCTCAGACCGTAATGCAATCGCATGCCCGGACCCTCAGACACTTGATGGCTCGTATTTTTATTCAAAAAGCCACCATCAAAGAAACCCTTAAAATAGCCGAAGAACTCAAAAAAAGAGGAGCCACTCCTCACGCGTTGGCGGCCTTGACTATTTCCCTTCAGTCTATTCGAGAGAATCTTGTTTCTATCGCCCGAGAGACCAGAATGGAGCTGTCTAAAATCCCTGCGGGGAGCGCAGAACTTCACGACTACACCAAAACTTACTTGGATTTCACTAACCAAGCCCAAAAACAGATGGTTCTTCTGGAACAAACTATTCGGCACATCTCTCAAAAATCTTCGGCTAAAAACAAGGGAAAGTTGCGAGATGCGTTGAACTCCAAAAGAGTAGTGGGACACAGTTTCGAACCCTCTGCCGACAAAGCCACTCAAAGACTCGATCAGGAAATGACTCAACTCAAAACTTCTTCTGATCAGCTTTTGGCCGCAGCCAAGTGGCTGAATATCGCCACCAAGTCCTCTAAATAGCGAGTCAGTTTGCCTCCCCGGCCCTAAGTTGATATAATTTAGACTCCTCATGTTAGCCGTTGAAATTCTATCCCATGAAACCGAAGGAAAAGCTGCCGAGGTTTTGGCTTTCCTTTTGTTTGAGGAAGACAATACCCTTGCGGGTGGGATAAGCCTTCCCCGGGAAAAAGCGACTCAATATCTTCGGTTGGCCCGAGAAGAGGGTTTCAAGGCCAAGGAAGAGGAAGTTTTCTCTCTTTATCCGGAAGGGGGAAAACCCTCCAAGAAGATGCTTCTGGCAGGTCTTGGGAAAAAATCGGAATTTAACAGGGAAAAACTGCTTAAAGCGGCGGGACGGTGCGTAAGGCAATCACAAAAACATAATCGCTCCCTGCGCTTTGTGGTGCCCAATATCCCCAAAGAAACTCTGACCACTCTTATCCAAACCATTGCAGAGGGTTGTCATCTTGCCTCCTACCGGTTTAACCGGCATCGCAAAGTAACTCCCGAAGACACCCCGCGCCTGGAAAAGGTGCAGATTTCTTCCAAGGAAAAAAGCCCCCATGCATCTCAAATCCTAGACAAAGCCAAGATCATTGCGGAAGCGGTCTGCTCCGTAAGGGATTTGGTGAATGAACCTCCCAGCAACAAAAAACCGGAAGATATCGCAGCCATGGCCACCCTCCTCAAAAAAGAGGGAATCAAGGTCACCATTTTTGACAAAGCGGAACTCTCCCGCATGGGAATGAACGCTCTTCTGGGAGTCTCCCGGGGATCGGCTCATCCTCCCTGTTTGGTCCATCTCATTTATAAACCTTCCAAAGCTAAAAAGAAAATTGGATTGGTGGGAAAAGGCATCACGTTTGATTCGGGGGGTCTTTCCTTAAAACCACCCGAAGCCATGGAAGACATGAAGATGGATATGGCGGGAGCCGCCACGGTACTGGCGATCCTACGGGCGGCGGCCAAACTAAAACCCAATGTGGAACTTCATGGGTTCATGGCATTGTCCTATAACATGCCGGGCGATGATGCCATGAAGCCGGGGGATATCGTCAAAGCCCATAACGGAAAAACTATTGAAGTACTCAATACGGATGCGGAAGGACGTCTGGTTTTGGCAGATGCCCTCAGCTATGCTTGCAGGCAGAAATTGGATGCCGTGGTGGATTTAGCCACGTTGACGGGAGCCGTTCTGATAGCCTTGGGCTCCAACGTCACGGGGGCGATGACCAACAACACGGATTTTCTTAAAAAAATCACCGCTGTTTCAGAGAAGACGGGAGAAAAAATATGGGAACTTCCTTTAGTTCCCGAATATAAAGAAGGACTCAAAAGCAAATTTGCCGATCTCCAAAACATCTCCAGCGTAAGGCGCGAAGCCGGCACCATCATAGGGGGTCTCTTTCTGCAGGAATTCGTAGAGGATATTCCCTGGATTCACTTTGATATCGCCGGTACCGCCTGGGTCAACAGTGCCAATGCCATCTGTCCTCCGGGCGGCACCGGAGCCATGGTGCGCACACTTATTGAATATCTCTGTTCCATATGAACCCATCTTTGCTCAAAAATAACTTGGAACTTAGAACTTTGAACTCCGAACTAGAGCTTCCTCACCTAATAAGAGAGACTCTAGTTCGGTTGGGTGAAGATCCCGAACGAGAGGGACTTCTACAGACTCCCCAACGCGTGGCCAAATCCTTAAAGGAGTTGACCCAAGGTTACCGGGTAGACATTGACCAACTCATCAATAAAGCTCTTTTCAAAGTGGAGTACAGCGAGATGGTGCTGGTTAAAGACATCGCCCTATTTTCACTGTGCGAACACCACCTTCTGCCTTTCTTCGGCAAAGCCCACGTCGCTTACATTCCTGATCAATATATTGTTGGACTGTCTAAGATTCCCAAAATTGTCCATGCCTTTTCCAAAAGACTCCAAGTCCAAGAAAGGCTCACCCAGCAGATTGCGGAGACCCTGCAAAACAAGCTTAAACCCCTAGGAGTAGGGGTTGTGATTGAAGCCAGGCACCTCTGTATGGAAATGCGAGGAGCCCAAAGCCATTTTTCACCCACCATCACCAGCGCCATGTTAGGCTCCTTTCGATCTGACGCTCGGACCCGCCAAGAGTTTCTAAATTTGATACGAAGCTAGGAAGTAGTTCCCCCTGTGATTAAAGTTTCATTGAAATACTCCAGTTTCAATGGTATACTCCTTCTCAGTTCTTTGAAAAACCACTATTTATCCATATTTTTATTTATCTATTTACTCAAATAGGGGGTGAAGAGAATGAAATCAACTAAAATGGGTGCGCACTTGGGTTTCACGCTCATCGAACTGATGATCGTGGTCGCAATTATAGGTATATTGGCGGCAGTCGCCATTCCCAAGTTTGCGGACCTCATCAACAAGTCCAAG
>JACQJM010000061.1 GCA_016205045.1 Elusimicrobiota bacterium
AGGCCAGATCCTGACAACGTGTGGAGCTGGCATTCCCCAACTATAGTTGGGTCCCACAAAAAAACCTCTCGAGAGACGCACTTGACATCTGGACGGCTCGACCTGCCTGCCGGCAGGCAGGGAGACGCAGTCCCGCCGCAGATGGCGACCACGATTTTCGAAGTGGCAACTCCGGACAGGCCCTGGCTTGACCCTATTACAGATTAGGCCCAGTGCCCTGAAATTTTCGGCACACCCATCCGGTCCTAACCAAATTGATATAATGAAGAATATTCTCATGCCCCCGAAACCACTGACCGGTAAAAAAATCGTCATTACACGTCCCAAAAAGCAATCTTTAGAACTCGGAAACCGTCTAAAGAAGCTGGGGGCTAGGATTCAACTTTTCCCTATCATCCGCATCCACCCTCCTAGGGATGTTCGCCCCTTGAGAAAAGCTATTTCTCAACTGCATCGTTATGATATTCTGATTTTCACCAGCCCCAACGGCGTCCACTCGTTCTTTGGACAATTCTATTCTGTGAGCAAGGCTCCGGTCTCGGGTCTCTCTCGTTTGAAGGTGTGCGCCATAGGTCCCAAAACTGGAGAAACTCTTAGTTCCTACGGGGTAAAAAAGCCTCTCGTCCCAAAAAAATTTGTCGCTGAATCCCTCGCCCAAACCCTGCACAATATCCGAAACAAACGCATCCTTATTCCTCGAGCGCGAAAAGCCCGGGAGACATTGCCCCGTCTGCTCAGACAGCGAGGGGCCCGGGTAGATGTGGTGGAAGCCTATGAAACCCTTCCTGAGAAAAACGGAATCCACCAGCTTAAAAAAACATTGCTTCGGGATTCGGCAGACGCCATCACATTCACCTCCTCTTCTACGGTAGAGAGCTTTGTCAATCTTTTCCATCCCTCCGAATTAAAAAAACTGTTCCCTAAATCCCTGGCAGTTTCCATCGGCCCCATCACCACTCAAACACTCAAAAAACATAAAATTTACCCCATTCTACAAGCCCGAGAGTATACCTCCAAGGGCATCGCCCAAATCTTATCCCAACACTTCTATGGGAAATAAAACCGAAAATAAGTTGCTGATAAAAAAGATTCTTTGGAAATCCCTTCGGGAAGCGGGGAATCTTATAGAAAAAAACTTGGGAAAAACCTCTTATCGTTATAAAGGGCGCGCCAATCTGCTCACCCAGATCGATGAACAAGCACAATCCATCGCTTTAAAAAATATTACTCACTTTTTTCCGGAACACAATTATATGGCCGAAGAACAAGCCATTAAGAATAATGGATCAGAGTACACATGGGTGATCGATCCCCTGGATGGGACCACCAACTATGCGCATGGCTGCCCCATGGCCTGTATTTCCATAGGAGTTTGCCAAGAAGCTCAAGTCATCATGGGAGGGATCTACGATCCTTTTAGAAAGGAACTTTTTTGGGCAGAAAAAGGAAAGGGAGCTTTCCTCAATGGGGTTCGCTACCGGACCTCTAAAGTCTCCACGGTGGAAGAAGCGCTTCTGTTGACAGGATTTCCCTATGACCGCGCAGAAAAATCCCGCTACTACATCAATTTCTACCGTGTCTTCATGGAAAAGTGTCACGATGTGAGACGATCCGGCTCGGCATCGTTGGATCTAGCCTGGGTTTCCTGCGGGAGAGGAGACGGTTTTTGGGAATTTAAACTCAATGCCTGGGATGTGGCGGCAGGAAAACTTCTTGTGGAAGAAGCGGGGGGGAAAGTAACCGATTTTCAAGGAAAACCTTGGGAAAGAATAGAAAAATTTGGAGCCCAAACGCTCGCCACGAACGGCAAGATACACTCCGAAATGCTAAAGCTGCTGCAGAACTTATTTTAGGGCTATTGCTGGGTCAATTCTTGGTAATCTGCAGAAATTTTCTTTCCCAAACGAACTGCGGTTTCCCACATATCTCTTTCGGTCCACGCTTCAGCCATCTCCGAGTGTTCTGTCCTGCCCGTATCCACATTCACAGAAATCACCTGCAGCAAATATCTATTTTTAAAAATGGATAACGAACCCAAAACCACCCTGCCCACCTGAAGAGCTTTTCCCATTTTTAGCGCGCATCCCGTAGTAGAACATTTGCCGCCACTTACTCCATACCCCATCAGTACTTTGTTCACCGTGGGGGCATCCATGACCCTGAAGACTCCCTCATGGCTCAACCCCATCCGCACCATGAGAGAAGCTTGAGAAGCGTCCGTATCACTCACATTTTCTGCCTTAAAATCCAACACCGCAATAGAAGTCGTGCCTACATAAGAACTCAATTTCTTATCGGGCTCAGGAGCGGAATAAGGAGTAATTCTGTGGCCGCCTTCAGTGGAGGATAGAGAGGGTTTCGTGCCTTCAAAAGCAAATGTCATTGAAATGCGATGAGTTTGTCCTAAATCTCCGAAAGGAACCCACGCATAGTCCACACGAAATGGCATCAGGCTTAATCCCAGGCCCGCCGTCATTCCGGAAAGACCGTCAATCTGACTCGAATTTCTCAAGCTGTACCCCACTCGCAAAGAACCATCACCCAAACGGCTTCCCCAGGGAGACCTAAATTCAATCCCAAAACTGGCAAAAGGACTTCTATCAACGGGGGCATGAACATCCATGGCCACAGAAACCAAAGGATCTGGATGCCACAGAATTCCCGCCTGAAGCTTGGAAGGCAATGGATCCGCTATAGAACCCAGTTTCAAAGGTGGGCCTAGGTTTTGAATAAAAATACCTGCATCCACACTCTTACTTCCGAACTCTACGGCTTGCAAACGAATCACCCCTACATCCAAGGCCAAGGAGGAGCCAGTTTCTGCTGAGATCTGCGAAACGATTCCTTTCAGAGTAGCCCCAAAGCTGAATCCATCACTCCGCCTGGCAAAACCCAGAGAAAGCGCCATGTCATAAGGGGTAAACTTCCCTATTGAATCTCCCAGCGTATTAAAAGAGTCGATAGAACCCTGCGAAGAGTAAATCCAACCTAACCCCAACACACCACTTTGTAAGGGCCTTCCATAAGACAAGGAGCTAGAATAGGCTGTTTCCAGCAACCGATTGTAATCGAACTCTAGTTCGGAATTTCCAGATTCCGATAAAGTTCCCAATCCCGCCGGATTCCAAAATAAAGATCCGATCCCTCCCATGTTGGCAGCATACGATTGAGCCAGCGCTTCGGCGCGCGCGCTCATGGGAAATTTGAGGAAACCCGCACCCGTAGTTCCCTTGGACTGGTTGGAAAAGGGATGTTTAGGAAAGAATGAACTGGCCAAACAAGAATGGGCAGGGAACAGAAGGAGGACTAAAATTTTGGGAAACACTCTGTTCTAAATAGGAAAAATGGGAGGCTTTTTATTTATTTCTTCCGTTTTTTGAGTTTTAGAAGAGGAGGCTGTTCCGGGTGATTGACTTTGTAATTTCTCCAGGACAACATTCAATTGCAGTTGAACTTTATCCAGCTTCTGATTTAATAGATTCAGCTGGTCTTGCACAGAAAGCGTGCTCCAACTTGAAGACACAGGCTCCTTTGAAGGACCAGGCACAACAGGCTCAGCCTCGGCCTTCTCTATTTCGACTTCCTCAAATTGG
>JACQJM010000062.1 GCA_016205045.1 Elusimicrobiota bacterium
GGGGCTGGGGGCTGGGGGCTAGCCAGGATGGGGAGGTGATCGCGGAAAGAGTAACTAACAAGCAGAAGAAGATTTGGGCAAGACAGGCGTGCGCGATGGAGATCAGTTTGGGAAGCTGATACAGAACAGTGATTCCTCCCAGAATGGCCTGAGTCAAAACCGCGAACCATGTCGAACAGGCTAGAACCCGTACCCAGGTTCGAGGCTCTTGGGCTAAAACCCAAAAGAGAAGGACGCTGGTGAGCAGGCCTACCGTTCCCGCAATCATGCGGTGGCCATGCTCAAAAAATACACCTCCGACCATGGGAGGAAAGAACTGTCCGTAGGAAAGAGGCCAATCGGGAACAGAAAGTCCGGAACCAGTAGAAGTAACCGTCGCTCCCGCCAAGATTAAAAAAAACGTGCTGACGGCCGTGAAACGGGAAAACAGATGAAGCCCCTTCGTTCTAGCACCCATAGGGGGGCCGAGGAGGATAAAAGGAGTAGGTGGATAGCCAGGAGTTCAACTTTTCTTGGTGCTGGTTTCCTTTTTCTCTGAGGCGTTGGAAGGAGCGGAACCTCCCAAGGTTAAAGGGAGATTGACGTCCTTATCCGTCACGGTCACTTCCTTGCTTGTGGTACCCAGCTTGCCATGGACGACTTCCACAACGTATTTTCCTGCAGGGAGCCCTTTAATAGTGAAATTTCCCTTATCATCGGTGGTGGCGTAGTAAGGGTTATCCACCACCGCGAGGTACGATCTCATCCAGGGATGCACATTGCACTGCACGGGAATAAGCACCTCGGGTTTCGCAAATTGCTTGGTGCTTTTCATCCCTTTAACGGGCTGAGCGATATTAAAAGGAGAGTTGTTTTTAGGTTTTACATTGATGTTGTGCATGGTGGGGTCGTTGTTGACGATCTCCAGGGGCTGGTTGACATGAAGAGGAACAACTAAAGGGTGGTACCAACACCCTTTCTGCTCCAGCACCACAGCCTGTTTGGGGGCTTCGCCCTTGGGGGCTCCTGATTTTACGTACACAAAAGCGTTGACCAATTTTCCCTTGTTAACCACTATATCCTGGGCAAACACTTTTTCTCCTTTGTGTTGCTCGGCACATTTAGGGTCAGCAGTAAATTTTATTTCCCCGCCTTTAGCGACTTTGCCTGAATAAGAAACAGATCCGGTAATGTTGGCGGCTTGAGCTACGGAAGAGCCTAGAAGAATCGAGACAATGATAGTGAAGGTTCGGTGCATTTGAATTACCTCTTTTTCTAATGGAATGGATTGATTTTCTGATGTAAGGCAAGACTAATTTATCTTTTTTGCTGAGTTGAAGTCAATTCCTTCAGACGGATGCGGAGGCTGGCCAGGAGTCCCATGGAGGCGTTGATCAGAACATCCAGGAGTTGGGTTCGAGAGCGGTAGTGGTGTACGGGTTGTCGAAACGTGTTATCCACTCTAAATCCTAAAAGAACCGTGATGATTCCAATTTCTTGGGCGCAGCTGTAGCGCCATCCTAGAAAGTACCTCAAAAGAGAAGGGATGACTTTGGCTCTCATCACGCGCAGGCCCGCTTCGATGTCGTTGTATTTTTGCCCGCACAGGAAGCCGGCCCAAAGACTGAGAACTTTATTTCCCCAACGTTTATACATGGGATATGAGGAAAAATCCCTCTGAACGGTAAGAACGTCATAGTGATGTTTTTCTAAAACCTTACAGAGTTCTAAGATATTGGCTCCCTGGTACTGTCCATCGGCATCCATCAAAATCACCAGATCTTCCGGGTTCCACCTTCCTTGAATGAGCTGTTGTTCAATGTGTTGAAAGCCCAGTTTGAGGGCTGCGCTCATACCCCTATTTTTGTCTAGAGCAAGATAGGTGGCGGAGGTGGGATGAGACCCCATCCAGGCGCGTATCAGAGAATCGGAGTTATCTCGCGATCCGTCGTTGATAAGAACGATGTGATCGGCCCATTGAATTACCGATTCCAGGACCGAAAGAACCGTCCCCTCTTCATTATAGATAGGAAGAAGTGCGATTTTCATCGGTTTTTCCAGGAGTACAAGAGGACGCTACCCATGTTAAGTGGGGGTTGTGCAAATTGAGCCAATGTGGCTTTCATGAGATGCTCGGCCTTTTGGAATTCCGGGACGTTTGGATTGAATGTGATTAAAGAGGGGTTCACCAGAACGCAGGTGATGCCCAAGGCGCGGAGATAATGGTAAAGATCCAAGGGGCTGCTCATGTTTTCGTAGGGGATGAGGGTTTCGTTTTGCGGGTCTCCAACCAAGTACTCTTTGTCCAGATAAAACCCGCGCACTTCTCTGAAGAGAAGTATCTTGTCCTGAGAAGTGAGATTCTTGTTGAGAAAATCCATGGCAGGGTAGGAGTTGATGCTGTGAGACAAGTAAGCCTCTTCGGGGCTCAGTTGAGTTTGTTGGGAAGTAAGGCCCAGTACGGGAAAGAGGGCGTTATTGGCAGAGAGGGAAAACAGGGGGATAAATCCTATGGCCAACGTGGAAGACAGAATTCTCTTCCAGGATTTTTGAGACCAATGCTCCTGCGACCAGTAACAGACAAGAAGAGCCATCCAGGGAAAAAGAGGAATGAAGTAGCGCCAACTTTGAAGGACATAAAACCAACCCAGCGTGAACAAACCAATGTAGGACAGAACCCATCGGGTGAAAGAATTTTTTAGAAGGTCTCTCCCGGAAGCAATTCCCAGAATGAAAAAAGGGATCATCAAAAACTGACTTCCATAGCGGAATTTTTCGGGTTGAAAGAGAAGGTGCAGAGGCAAAAGCAGTAAATCAGAAACATGATGGCCCACCCCTTCCATCACCGCCATTTTTTGTTTGGCAGCCAAGATAAGATCCCGTGGTGTTCCATGAAAAAGGGAAGAGAAATGAGGCCATACGGGATTGCCGGTATAAATGGCGGTGCGGAGGTACCAAGGACTTCCCCAAAGAAGGAGCATGGAAGTCCATGCTAGGAAGTCCTTCCAGGTTGCTTTTTTCCCAAGGACCGAAAATAAAAGAAGAATTCCTAAGGCCGCGGCTAGGAGGAGCCCAGTGAGTTTGCAGGACATCGCTAGGCCTGAAAAGATTCCTGACAAGTAGAGCCATAAGGACTGCCGGGATTGTTTCCAGCGCCAGGTGCACCAAAAACCCAGCAGTCCATATAGTCCCACGCCGAAATCGGTTCCGGAGGTCCCGCTCACAGAGATCACGGCCGGCTGAACTAAAAAAAGTGATAAGGCAAGAAGGGCTCCCCGAAAGGAAAATATTTGACGCCCTACCACAAAAAGAGCCGCTGCCATCAGGGCTTGAAAGAGAAGGGAAACCATGGCGGTGGATGCAGGATCTTTCCAAAGTAAAGAGGGGATGTATAACATCTCTAGGGCCATGGGGTCCCAAGCGTGCAGTCTCCAGGGGGCAGGGCGCAGGGTTTCCCACTCAGCGTAGAGTTTGGGTAAGGCTAGATGCACTGCCAGAGAATCCCAATCCGTGGGAGGGGCGTTAGCGTTGACCACCCCATACAGGAGCGCCAGGGTGATGGGAAGTAGGACCCAGGCTTCTTTTTGTGTCCAGGTTTTTAAGGAAAATTTTAGAGGGATGGCTCGCCATGAGTTCAGGTCCCGGATGAAGACCAGGGTGCCCAAGGTTCCCAGGAGTCCCAGAACCCATTTGTGCCATAAGCCTAGAAGACCACACAAGAATAAGACGTAGCTCAAAATTCCCAAACCCAGAGCCGTTTCCGTTATCCATTGTTCTCCATGGCTGGCGAAAGAAATGCGGAAATTTTTCAGGAAAATATAACCGAGACTTCGAGATAAGAGTAGGAACCAACCCATCCACACCAGGCGCAGAAGAACCCGTCCCATCTGGACCCAAAATAGGCTGGATAACGAGGAAGGGTGATGGAGGACATAAGACAAAATACCTTGATGCAGAAAAACCCAGATCGCCAGGGTGAGGGTACCAACCCATAAAAATGGATTGCGGGGATTATTTTTTTTCAAGAGATCGGATATTTCTTTTTATTTTGAAGTAGCTAATGATTCCAGTGATGGTTAAAAAATAGAGTACCGGTGCAATGAAGCCCAGGTCCAGACGGATGGGTGCAATTACTTTTTGAGACCAGAAATACATTTTTGTTTCGTAAATTCCATATAAGGTCCATACTACTGTTGCTGCCCCTATCCAGATGGTTTTCGGAGGATTGGATGTGCCTTTTCTTAAACGAAACCGGAGCCACATAAAAATAGCCGCTGGGACAAAAGCAAGTGGTGGGAAATATAGAAATAGAACCAGCGGATAAGCCAGTAGCAGTCCTGGGCCGAGAATAGTAAGTAAAAATAATTGTATCATCGTGAAAACTCCATCGATATTATGGGAAGCTCTATTTGGGACGAGGGAATTCTAAAAGTGTGCGATGGCACCTTGTCCATCTTCGAATTAAAGCCCAGTTTTTTGACATGGATCTCAAAGAGATCCTCGATGACTTTCCAGTAGATTCCTCTGCCCTCGTGACGTTTGAAAAAGCGAGGATCGTACATCTTTCCATTGCGACTTTCCTGAATTCGATGAACAATCTTTTGAATCCGAAGAGGGAAAAACTGTCTAATCCTTTCCAAAAATACTTTCTCGACATTTCCCGGCAACCGCAGAAGACTATAGAAAGCAAACTGAGCGCCGCGCTCTTTGGCTGCTTTAAGGATTTGAGGGATATTATCATCGTTTAAGCCGGGGATGATGGGCGCAATCGATACGCCGACCGTCACTCCTTCCTCGGAAAGTTTTTGGATAACTTCCAATCTTCGGGAAACAGAGGCCGCCTGGGGCTCTATAATGAGAAAGGATTTGGTGATGAGCCCCACGGGATTTTTAAATTCCAAGCATACTTCCAGGCATTTTCGCGTGAGGCCGTAAGAAGCTTCGAGGGGTTGGTAGCAGTCGGTGTTACCGGAGAAAACAACCAATTCTCCTTTCCATCGGGGAGAAAGGAAAGCTTTTTTGAGAAGTTGCGGAGCATTTTTCTTAACAACGATGTTGGTCTCGAAATCTGTGCCCGAACCAAATCCTAAATACTCGTGGCTGGGACGGGCGTAGCAATAACTGCAACCATGATAACATCCCCTATAGGCGTTCAAGCTCCAGCGAAAGGAAAGATCTGGACTGTCATTCTTGGAGAGAATGGATTTGGCTTCCTCCTCGTAAATCTTCAGCGCGGAGAGGGGGGGATCTTCCAAAAACTCGCGGTGGATGGAGTCAAAAGGGTTGGGGGGATTGCTGATGGGTTTGAGCATCTTGTTTCTGCCAGTAGGTTGGTATGCGGTAGAGTATTTCCTGGGAGGCGAAAAGGGGCATCAACTTGCTAGAGGATTTGGAGTATCCTAAAAACTCGACCTTGATCTTTAGGGGACTGTGAAGGATTTCTCGGAACGTGTCTTTTTCAGAAGCCCTTGTAAATCTTAAAAGGTTTAACTCGAAGGATTTGCTTTCTTGGATTGCCAGGCCAAGGCTGAACTCTCTTGCTTGCGGATCGGGAAATTCATCCGACTCCCAGTTTTTGAATAAGAAGAAACGACCAGGGACCTCCATGTGTACCTTCAGACGGCCTTGGGGAATGGTGAAGGGCATCGGATTAGTTATATGGATGGTGATTCGGCTTCCATCGAAAGGGATCCTGTTTGGGGAATCAATCTTCAGCATATTTTCCCCCCAATCTTTTTTGAGGGGGTAAATGGCGGTGGCTTCAAAAACAGGGAAATCAGTTTGGTAGGGGGGAATATCTTTTTTATATGTTTTGAGCTGGTTGGTGAAGTACCGTTTTCGGTAGCCCAGCAGAAAAACTCGTTGCCCTATCAAATTCTTAAATTCCTTAGGCTTTTGTAAAACGTGGATGGCGCCCCCTAGAAAGTAGTCAAAGATAGGTTTTCCGTCCAGGTAAAGTGTCTCTTCCGGGGGAGCCTTTCTCAAAAAGCCGGCGATAAATTTCTCTTCTCCATTCAGAATAAAAGGTTGAGAGGAGCGATCCTGCGCGAAAGCGGCAGACCAGAGAAGAAAGGGGAGGATAAATGGAATGTTCATGATCGGTTCGTGAGGTTATTGTGGTTGGGAAGTTTGGAATCCCCAAGACAGGGTGCAGCTATTGTCGTAAATGTTATTTTCCAAAATAATACTAGAATTCTTGGTGGACCAAGAACTTCCTTCGCGAGGATAACCTTCCTCGGTTTCGCTTTCCTCGCTGGCCTTGCCAAAACGAGAGGAGTAAAATTTTTGCAGTTGTTGGTATAGGGATTGAGAAGCGTCGCAATCAATTTCGGACAAGGAAAAGAAGGTGCTGTACAGTTTGTCGTTTTTGAAATTAAATTCCAAGAGAGCCTCACTGTTGAATAAAGATACTTTGGTGGAGGCTTCCGTAAGGCCTTGTTGCTGCAGCACATCACTGCCGCCTTCGGGAAGTTTCTTCCCTAAAGTCGGAATTTGTTTTTTAACTTCTTCGTAGGTTAAGTCCAGAGGCACTTGCTGAATCAGAAGGAGGTATTTCTCATCTGCTGGGGTTGCTGTCAGGGAGGGGGTGCGTATCTGATGAGGCATGCAACCCGCTGCAAAAGACGACAAAATCAAGACGAAAGCAGCCCTAGTCATGGTTTCCACATGGTCTCCGGAACTCCTTGCTTTGTATTGATCCAGCGCGCCGCGGTGAAAAGAAAATCCGAGAGCCGGTTGAGGTATACGAGAATGGAAGACGGCACTTTTTCTTGAGAGGATAGCTCCACCACGCTTCTTTCCGCTCTGCGGCAGACAGTGCGAGCCAAATGGAGCATGGCTCCCCCAGGGCTCCCACCAGGCAAAATGAAATTTTTCAGGGGTGGGAGGTCTTGGGTGTAGTGATCGATTTCATCCTCCATGGATTGGATTTTAAAAGAGGGCTCCACTTGTGAGCCTTTTTCAGTGGCCCCACCACCTGCTGAGCGCCCAGGGGGCGCTTGGGAGGCTTCGTCAGCAGGTGGTGGGGTGGCCAGCAGAGCCCCTATCTGAAATAAATCGTTTTGGACATTCAAGAGGAATTTTATGAGCCGGTCTTGCTCGGGTCTGGGCTCCAGAGTGGCCAGAACCACTCCCAGGTGTGAGTTGAGCTCATCCACATCTCCATAGGCGCAAACACGGGGATGATTCTTGGGAACCCGACTCCCTCCCATGAGCCCGGTTTGTCCTTTGTCTCCTGTTTTGGTGTAAATTTTTGCCATGAAAGATTTATCCTTTAGACTTCGAACTTCCCCGCCTGCCGGCGAGGCAGGGAACCTCGAGCTTCGAACTTTTTTTTAGGAGACGGCGCTCCAGTCCGGCCACCAAAAAGAAAGCAAATAAAGCATAGGCATAGGGAGCCTTGGAGGCAGGAGGTTCCAAGAAAATGTAGTACCACGTGGAGAGGGAGCGTCTGAAATCTTGTTCTTTCTTTCCGCCATCCCAAGCCGAAAAGGCGATAGGGACAAATTGACTTCCTTCCAGGCTTAATCCCTGCAGAGGCTCACTCGCTCTTTTTCTCTTGACGAGGAGACGCCACTGCCCGTCGGAGAAGGTCGAGCTGGAGGAAAACAGAGACTGGGATTCCAGGGCTCTTTTGGAAGATTTCATGCCCGTGGATCTGAGATTGGAGAGGCGGTCCGTCTTGGCATCCCATCTCCATAAATTCGCCGGATTCCGAGGATCTCCTTCCATAAAGTAAGGCTTCTCACTTTCTTTCAGGATCATGGGAATTTGTATCTGGACGGAGTCAGCCGGGGCCGTCACATCCCGTGTGGGGTCATCCCACTCCAAAAGTAACGCCACTTCTTCGTTATTATAAGCCGCCCTTACCGAGATCATATCGATGGAAGGAGTGAAGTGTCTGGGTTCTTGGATGATTTGGCCTGAGAGAGGAAAGTCCACCGGATCGAGCTTATTCCATAGGGCGCCGTCAGGGCTGTCGGGAAGTTTATCGGATGTGTACCGGGCGCTTAAGACTTCCTGAGTATTGGGTTGATCGGCAGACAGTGAATGAATGTAATTCGCCAGATGCCAGGGTTTATCCTTGTCGTCTCCAAAAGCATCGGCATAAGAAGGCATGGGGGTTCCGTTGAAACCGGTCATGATGGTTCGATAGATGTTTTCTACATGGTGCCCTCCTCTAAAGTTCCAGCCCTTGTGAAAATTGGCGGGGGGGATGGGGTTCCCCCAGTCGTCGTTTAATCCGGCTGCGGAGGGCCCATCGGCCCGTCCCTCCATGCCATGACACTGGAAACACTGCAGTTCCATGAAAATCTCTCTTCCTTTTTTTAAGGAGCTCTCGGTTGCTTTTAAGGGTTTGCCGATCACGAGTGGACTGCTGGGTTTTTCTGATTGGAACCGATCGGAGAAGGTTTTGATATAGGCTACCACATCCCTGATTTGATGTTCCGTTAAAGCTTCCTTCCAGGAGGGCATGGAGCTTCCCGGCATTCCCACGGCAATGATATGCACAAGATCTCCATCGAATGGGATTTCTCCGTTAGGAGTAGCCCTCACCTTGAAGGCTCCTCGGGTAAAATCCCTGGGCCTGGGAAAGACAAGACTGGCGGCGGGAGCTGCCTTTTCATCTGTTTTTAAAGTGCCATCGGGATGTTTGAGATATTCGGAGGGGTTGTTGGGGTCTTGTTGAAAAGGGGTTCCGTTGACCCCGTGGCATTGGGCGCATTTTTGTTCGAAAATGGCTTTGCCGGGAAGATCCTGGCAAAGCAGTGGTAAAGTGGTAAAGTGGTAAAGTGGTAGGGTGAGAACTATGGGCAATATTTTAGATAGCACAGATTTTTGCAATAAGGATTTTTTTAGATTGTTAAGCAAAATACCTATTTCTCTCATTTTATTACCTTACCACCCTATCACTATTACCACCATTATCACTTCTTCTCCGATGCCAGTTCCCAAGTTCGTGGAGCATGTCCGGTAGCGTTGTAGATGTAAAGGAGAACCTTCCACATCTCATCTTCCGAAAGCATGTTTTCCCACTGGGGCATAGCGGAGCTCCAGGGGTGAGAACTGTCCGGAAGTCCGGGTCCTCCTTTGGCGACTCTCCAGAAAACGAAGGACTCTTGAAGCATGGCGATCGTTCCCACATCCTGGAAATTGGCCGGGAGCGGATTGAAGGCATTGGCAAAATGCCCTTTTCCCTCCAGGTTGTCCCCATGACAGAAAAAACAGTTTTTGTAGTAGAGGTGCTTTCCTTGCAGGACCGATTCCAAGAATTGTTGAGGATCTTCTTTCTCTAGTTTTCTAAAGGGATTTTCTAGGGCGGCTAAATCCATGGATTTTCCTTTGACCCCACCACCTGCTGAGCGCCCTCTGGGCGCTGAGTAAGCTTCGCCAGTAGGTGGTGGGGTGATCTCGATTTGGGAGGGGGGTTCGGGGTGGATGATGCGAAGACTCAAGGGAGGGTCGATCTGCTTGGAGGTCCGGGCAAATACGGCGGTGGCTACCCAGAAAGGAAAAATAAGGAACAGAATTCTGCGAGCGGGATGATTTTCTGTCACGGCACTTTGAAAACCTTTCTTGAAGTTTTGAAGTTCTTTTTCATTGACGGAGACATACAGGAAAGCGGCGAGGGTGGTGAGCGCGGAATACATCCACACTAAAGAGCTGGGAAGGGGGGGCTTAATCCAAAGATAAAGGCTGTAGCCCAGTAGGGTCACCAACAGTAAGAAATAGGCGGACCAAATTTTTTTTCTTGCGAAAAAAAATAGTAGAACCGTTAACAGTGCCAAAAGAAAAATTTGGGAAGCCATCTCTGGACCGGAAGGTCCTCTTTCCCAGTATAGAACCCCGGCCATTGCTGAAACTATGAAACTTGATGCTTCTGGAATCCAATTCATTTTATCCTCTGAGGCTCATCAGGAACACCACCAGGTCGTTGAGTTCCTGTTCCGTCAAGTTTTCCTTAAAATGTTTGGGCATGATATCGCCGGGTGGATTGATGATGATGGACCTTAAACTGTCCTGTCCTCGGATATCCCCCACACGTGAAAGATCGGGCCCCAAAATGCCGCCCACCTTATTGCCGTCCACAGAGATTTGATGGCAAGCAACACATCGCATCCGGTTTAAGAAAATATTTTTTCCGTTGCCGATATCTCCACGGATTGCTTCTTTGGAAGAGGATTTGGCCTCGGTGATCGCCTTAGTCCATTCGGGTTTGAGTTCCGTTTTGGAGAGAGCAGGCTGTCCTCCCAGACTTTCAAGATAGGTGACCACGGCCCGAATGTCGTATTCAGAAAGATCCAGGGGAGGTTTGTACACCTCCGGCATGAGGGGGGAATATCCTTTCACCAGATAGGCGGCAGGTTCAATGAGAGATTCCAGCAAATATTCTTCTCCGCTATAACGTTTGCCAGTTTGGGCGCTCCTTTCCTTAGCGCGTGCCTCCGCTCGGGGACTCATTCCTTCTAGGTCGGGGCACCTTCCCGGGGTTCCGGAGGCCACAATATGGCATTGGCTGCACCGCTCTCCGCCAGTTCCGAAAATTCCCTTGCCCTTGGCAATACGTTCCTCCAAAGACAGTTTTTGAAAATCCTCTTGATTCAATGAGCGCGGGGGGTCCGATCGGATTTGAGGGATGCTGTTGCCGATGAGAATAAACACCCCAATAATCAGGAGTACAAACCCGCCGATTTTTAACCCAGCCTTGTTCATCTCTAACCCCTAACCCCTAACCCCTAACC
>JACQJM010000083.1 GCA_016205045.1 Elusimicrobiota bacterium
GCCTTGGCTTCAATCTGGCGCACTCGTTCCCGGGTTACTTTAAAAATACGGCCCACCTCTTCCAGCGTTCTAGGGTAACCCGAATCGATCCCAAACCGGAGTTTAATAATTTTGGCTTCCCGATCGGTAAGGGTGAATAATATTTTTTCTACTTCTCTTTTTCTCAAAAAACTGATGGCCGAGTAAGAAGGCGGCTGACCCGTCTTATCCTCAATAAAATCCTCCAGGTAAGAATCGCCGTCATCTCCAATGGGAGTGGCCAGAGAGATAGGTTCCTGCATGATCTTGAGGACATTTTTAACCTTGTCCATGGAGATGTGCAGGTGGCGCGTATAATCTTCGAGGCTGGGGTCCCGGCCAAACTCCTGCCTGTAGCGCCGTGTGACTTTCATCAGTTTGGAGATGAGTTCCTTCATGTGCACCGGGATACGAACCGTTCTAGCCTGGTCCGCGATAGCCCGGTTGATGGACTGCCGAATCCACCAGGTCGCGTAGGTGGAGAATTTGAAACCGCGTTTATACTCGAACTTCTCCACGGCCTTCATCAGCCCCAATCCCCCCTCCTGAATGAGATCGGAAAGCTCCAGGTTGGAGTTCACGTGTTTCTTGGCAATGGAGACCACCAACCTCAAATTGGCGCGAATCAACTTGAGCTTATCGGTGAGGATCATGCTCTCCAAGTTCACGATCCGGTTGTACAGCTCTAAAAACTTGGGCACCGGCAAAGGCAAAGAATGGCTCAATCGCTGGAGCCGGTCATCGACATTCCGCATGTTCTCAAGACCCGCTTCTACTCCCGTGGGAGCAAAACCTGTTCTGGAACGGAAGCCTTGTGAAGAGATTTTGCCGCTCTTGCACTGATTATAAAGACGGCGGAGTTCCGGATAAGATAATCCAAACCTCTTTTGGTATCTCTCCATCTCATCCTGACACTCTTGGACTTTCTGGGCCATGCTCTTGATCTTTTTGGTCAACCGTTTGATTTTCTCCTGGTTTAAGTTCAGACCCACGATTTTGGAGACGATTCGTTTATTGCGGTTATCGATCGCCTGTTGTATTCTCCTTTTGACAGAAGGTTTGAGCCTGGGTTTTTTGAGCTTCATCCGCATTTTGTCGATCATTTTCTCCGAGCGATTGATGAACTGGGCCACCATTTTCATTTTACGCCGCATGGCGGAGAGTTCATAAACCGATTTTCTCCCGCGGGGCATGAGCTCTTTGGGGGTCATCTCCTGTTGCTCAATCAGCGTTTCCCAGTTGCGGATCTCGCGCATGGTAATGGGCGATTCCAGCACCAGCATTCGAAGCTCGCGTTCTCTCTCCCTCACATTGCGGGCCAGCGTCACCTCTTCCTCTCGGGTGAGCAAAGGAACCTTGCCCATTTCAGAAAGATACATCCGAATGGAGTTGGAGACATCAGGAGCCGAGGTCCACTCTTCTGTGTAGGCCTCTTTTTCAGCGGGAGAAACGAGCTTGAATTTTTTACGATCCACCACCTCTATCCCTAGATCCTCCAAGGTGGTCATCAAGCTATCGATCTCATCGGAAGTCATGGAAGCCGTCGTCAAAGAACGGTTGATTTCCTCTAAGGTTAAATAACCGTGTTCTTTGCCTAATTCGATCAAATCTTTTAGGGCTTGTTTAATCGGAATGACCATTATTTATATTCTCCTTCGGAACTTCCACAACTTATACCTCCCCCTTAATGGGGGAGGATGAAGGTGGGGGTTTCCATCTTTGAAAACTTCCCCTCACCCCACCCTCTCCCACACAGGGGAGAGGGAGTTGGAAAAGTTCTGATTCTCATTTTCTATGCTACGTTAGCGCTTTTCTTCAATTCTTGGTTCAGCTCCTGAAACCGTTTCATCTTTTCAAAATCTACTGACTTGCCGGATTTTCCTTCTTGAGTGATTTCCCGATGCAGATCAGAAATCTCCAATTTTAACCGCTCTCGCTTTAAATCGGCTACCATTTTGCGCAGAAGGCTTTCTGGTTGCGCATATTCTCTGTCCTCCAACAAAAGCCGCGATATCCAGGAGCTGTCGGATTCCGGCAGGTGGTCCACCAAGCGAGACGTCCATTGAACAAAAGCATCTTCTTCCCCGGACTTCTCCTCCAAAATTTTTCTGGCCGCAGCCCAGACCCTCTGGCAGGATTCCTGGCGGAAATCGGCAGATTCCAAATCGGAAATCTGCGAGAAAAGCTCCGGTCGCTTCAAACACAGTTGAAGGATCTGTTCTTCCAAAGTAGGAAGTGACACGGACTGTTTCTCGCTACTCTTTTGAGAAAGTTTTGACAGAGAATCTCGCTTCTCCGGATTTTGAACTCTCTCCAGCTGAGAAAACAAAGAAATTTGGTCTAAAGAGAGCTTCTGGGAAAGCCTGTGCACCCACTCCTGACGCAAAATCGGGTTCTGCTGCTTGGCAATCGTTTGCAGAATCCCTTCGGCAACCTTAGCTTTCTGTTGAGAATTCAAAGGGTCCGCAAACCGCTGCAAGGACAACTCCATTTGAAACTCTACTAGATCCACCGCTTTTTCCAAGCATCCGCGAAACGCCTCGGCCCCATATTTGTGTAAAAACTCGTCCGGATCCAATCCCTCTATAAGTCGTGCGATGCGCACAAAAAGTCCCTGTTCCAAAAGAAGCTCCGCAGAACGAAAAGAAGCCTGGAGTCCCGCCGCATCGGGATCAAACACCAAAACAACCTCTTCCACATAGCGTCGAATTAAACGCGCATGTTCGGGAGTGATGGCCGTTCCCAAAGGAGCCACCGCAAAACCCAATCCATGCTGATGCGCCGCCAAAACATCCATATAGCCTTCCAAAAGGATGAGCTTTCCCTCTTTGCGAGCGAAAGGGGCGGCGTGCTGAAGGCCGTACAAAACCCGGCTTTTAGAAAATACGGGGGTATCGGGAGAGTTAAGGTATTTGGGTTGCATGCCATCGTTCAATACCCTTCCCCCAAACCCCTGCATTTCCCCATTAGCTCCCCGAATAGGAAAAAGAAGCCTTCCACGAAAGTAATCTCGATACCCGTTAGCCCCCTCCCGAAAAGTGATGAGGCCCGCCTTGGCCATTAACTCTGGAGAGAATCCTTTTCTGAGACCCGCCTCCAAGAAAGAAGTCCCATCCGAGAGCGAAGTGCCTACTTCAAAACGCTCTCCGATTTCCGCAGAGACCTTTCTCTGGGAAAGGTAGACTCTAGCTCCCGCGGCCTCAGGAGATTTGAGAAAAATATCCCGATAGAAACTCTGGGCAAACTCCAAAATCTCCTTTAAAACAAGTCTTTCCCTTTCCCGCGGCCCCAACGATTCCCGAGCCGCTTCCCAGCGTACCCCTGCCCTCTCCGCCAATTTTTGAGCGGCTTCCGAAAAACTCAAGTTCTCGATTTTCATCAAAAACTTAAAAACATCCCCCCCCTCTTGGCACCCAAAGCAGTAAAAGAGCTGCTTATCCTGATTCACATTAAAAGAAGGCGTTTTTTCCTGATGGAAAGGACAACAGGCCTTGAAATTTCTCCCGGCCTTTTTGAGAGAAGAGACATATTCCCGAATCACTTCCACAATGTCTAATTTCTCTCGGACAGATTCTAATGCGTTTTGAGGAATCATTCTATTAGGGATTAAGAGATTGAGGAATTAGGGAATTAGGGTTATTGCAAAATCTTAATCCCTTAATCCCCATTTCCTTAATCCCGTTGTTATCTTTTATATGGGACGGCGGCGTCTCATGCGGCGCATTCGGCGTCTGGCTTCTTGGGCTTTCAGTTTGCGCCTAACGCTTGGGGGGAGGTAAAACTCCCGACGCTTGATTTCCCGGAGGACTCCATTGCGCTCGCACTCACGCTTAAAGCGTCGGAGAGCCTCCTCAATGGATTCACCTTCTCGAAGTTTGACAAAAACCATGTTTATTAATCACCTCCCTTTTCAGGGATTAAGGAATTGAGGGATTGGGGAATTAGGGTTATTGCAAAATCTTAATCCCTTAATCCCTATTTCCTTAATCTCTATTTAAATCATCCCGGGGGCCATGTCATCCGGCGTCCCCCCAGCAAGTGGTAATGGAGATGATCTACCGATTGACCGGCTCCTCGACCATTATTTAAAACCAACCTATACCCCGTAGTCAAATTCATCTGTTCCGCTAAATTTTTAGCGATAATCTGGATCTCACCCAAAACCGGAGCATCTTCTGGGTCAGCCACGGATAACCCCGTCAGATGCTTCTTGGGGATGATCAAAATATGCGTGGGGGCTTGAGGATTGATGTCCTTAAACGCCAAAGCCAGATCACTCTCAAACACAATCTGGGCAGGAATTTCCTTTCGGGTGATTCGGCAAAAAAGGCAGTCTGACATTAAACCCAGTAAAAGTCCTTAATTATTTTACTTAATTTCACTATTCGAAACAACGAGATGACTCTCCTAGGGGTGCGGGGAAGATTTGTAGGTGGGATATAAAAGGCAAGCCCCTACATGCTATTGTAGCCGATGATAGAGGTCGGCCGAGGCACTGAACGCCGAGCTGAGGCCCGGCCTCCTGGTGCTAAA
>JACQJM010000016.1 GCA_016205045.1 Elusimicrobiota bacterium
GCAAAGGCCGAAGCCACCTACCATAATGGTGGCCCCGTCGAAGATGTCTTTTAGGGCTTCTTCGGCGTTTTGGAACACTTTATTCATGATATCGAGGGGAGAGGGGTGAGGGTTTAGGGGTGAGATAAAGAATTTGAACGGATTTTGTTTTATCCATTGAACGCTGACCCCTGGCCCCTGACCCCTAGACCCTGATTTTACGTTCCTTCTTCCCAGCTGGTGAGATATTTCTGCTGTTCTGGAGTCAGAGTATCTACGGCGATTCCCATGGATTTGAGTTTCAGGCGGGCGATTTCTTCATCGATGGGTTGAGGGACGGAGTAGACCTTGCGGGCTAACTCTCTGCCGTGTTCCACCAGGTACTCGGCGGAGAGAGCCTGGTTGGCGAAGGACATATCCATCACGGAAGCCGGGTGGCCTTCCGCGGCGGCCAGATTGATCAACCGTCCTTCTCCCAAAACAAACACCCGCCGGCCGTTTTTAAGCGTATATTCTTCCACATACTCACGAACTTTCCGTGTGGATTTAGATAATTTCTTTAACGCTTCCAGGTTGATTTCCACGTTGAAGTGGCCGGAGTTGGACAAGATGGCCCCGTCCTTCATCTTGCTGAAATGATCTTTGTCTAGGACTGCCACATCCCCGGTCACCGTAATGAAAAGGTCTCCGTGTTGAGCGGCTTCATTCATGGGAAGCACCCAGTACCCATCCATGGCGGCTTCCAAAGCTTTTATGGGATTGATTTCGGTGACGATCACTCGTGCTCCCAAGCCTTTGGCTCTCAGGGCAACGCCTCGTCCGCACCACCCATACCCCGAGACGACCACCGTTTTGCCCGCCAGAAGCAGATTGGTGCAGCGCAGAATGCCGTCGATGGTGGATTGACCTGTCCCGTAACGGTTATCAAAAAAGTGCTTGGTTTGAGCGTCGTTGACCGCGATGATGGGGTAATGCAGGGCCCCATCCTTCTCCATGGCTCTGAGACGAATGACCCCTGTGGTCGTTTCCTCGGTGCCTCCCAGAATGCGGTCGGTGTTCGTCCCTTGGTTATGGATCGTGGAGATGAGATCGGCCCCATCATCCATGGTGATTTGAGGCAACATCGCCAGGATAGAATGGATGTGGTTGTAGTAAGTTTTCCGGTCTTCTCCTTTGATGGCGTACACGGAAACGCCTGCCCCTTTGGCCAAATAAGCAGCGACGTCGTCTTGCGTGCTCAAAGGATTGGAGGCGCACAGACCCACCTTCGCTCCTCCCGCTTTTAGGGTCAACATTAAATTAGCGGTTTCGGCGGTGACGTGCAGACACGCGCCCAGGGTCAGTCCCCGCAACGGCTTCTCCTTAGAGAAGCGCTCCCGAATTTGAGAAAGCACAGGCATCTCTCTCTCGGCCCACTGAGCTTTGAGCTTTCCTTGTTCAGCCAGGGAATGATCTTTGACATGGTAACTATGGATCGTTTTCATGGGTTGAGGTCTTACCAGGGTGGTTGTCATTATACAAGAACTCCTTTAGAGGATGTAGGATTTTTTCGAGATTTATGTCCGTTTTCCGAGGTGGAGCCTTTTCCTCCTAAAGCTTCCGCTCTCAAGAGTTCCGCCTTGTCTGTTTTTTCCCATTCAAACCCCTCCTCGTTGCGGCCAAAATGGCCATAGGCGGCGGTTTGGCGGTAGATGGGTCTCCTGAGCTTGAGGCTTTGAATGATCCCTTTGGGGGTCAGATGGAAGTGCTTGCGCACCAGGGTTTCCAGTTTTTCTTCGGAAACCTCTCCCGTCCCGTGAGTGTCGACGTAGAGTCCCACAGGTTCTGCTACCCCTATGGCGTAAGCAATTTGAATCGTGCATTCATCGGCTAGGCCTGCGGCCACGATATTTTTGGCTACGTAGCGAGCCATGTAGGCGGCGGAGCGGTCTACTTTCGTGGGATCCTTTCCGGAGAAGGCGCCGCCCCCGTGAGCGGTGCGCCCCCCGTAAGTGTCCACGATAATTTTACGGCCGGTCATCCCGGTGTCCGATTGGGGACCTCCCACCAGAAATTTGCCGGTGGGATTGATCAGAAAGCGCGTCTTGGAGTCCAGAAGCCTTTTGCCCAGAAGAGGCCGAATGACCGTGTCGATGATCTCATGCTTAGCTTTTTCGGTGATGGCGTTTCCGGTTTTGTCCAGAACCTCTTCGGTGTGTTGGCAGGAGATGACGACGGTGTCAGCCCTCAAGGGACGGCCGTCCAGGTACTCGATGGTGACTTGGGATTTTCCATCCGGGCCCAGGTAAGGCAGGGCTTTGGAGCGTCGGACTTCAGCTAAACGACGGGTCAACTTGTGTGCCAAGATAATGGGCAGCGGCATCAACTCAGGAGTTTCCCGGCAGGCATAGCCCACCATAAATCCTTGATCTCCCGCACCCCCGGTGTCTACGCCTTGGGCGATATCGGGGGATTGTCGACCGATGGCGTTGAGGACCGCGCAGGTTTCATAGTTAAACCCATATTTAGAGTGAGTGTACCCGATTTCTTTGACCACTCGACGAACCAGTTCATCCACATCCACAAAGGTTTTGGTGGTGATTTCTCCTCCCACAATGACCATGCCGCGGGTGATGTACGTTTCGCAGGCGACGCGCCCTGTGGAATCTTGGGAAAGCACTTCATCCAAAACCGCATCCGAAATTTGGTCGCAAACTTTATCCGGATGACCTTCCGTGACGGATTCTGATGTGACGAAATACCTGCCTGTTCTTGCCATGATGCCTCCCTTTGTAAAAGTAAAAACAGTTCAAAGGTAAGAGTTTAAAGTGCAGTATTCTTTCACTTTTTACTTTAAACTGTAGTTCCCTGTTTTACTGTCTTATATTCAGGACGGCAGCTTCGTAGACCGCAACACTTTCAGTGACGTGGCCGTTTTCCCCTATAATGCAGTTGGAGAGGTGGACGTTCCTGCCGACTTGGACACGTTCGAAAAGTATACAATTTTTTAAAAGGGCTCGTCCCGATATTTTTGAGTGGTTTCCCACGGCGGTGTAAGGACCTATCTCGGCTTTGGCTCCTATCTGACAATGTTTTCCGATGACCACCGGAGGGATGAGCGTGACTTGGGGGTGGATGTGGCTTCCCTCATCCACCCAAATCCGGCTCCGAATTTGGGTGCCAGGAAGGTTGAGGCGAATGGTTCCATCCATGGCATCTTTTTGACTCTTGCGGTACTCCATTAAGTTGCCCACATCGCACCAATAACCCCGGTGAGAATAGCCGTAGATTTTTCTTTTTTGCTTAAGAAGAAGAGGCCACAACTGTTTGCCAAAATCGTAGGTCTTTCCGGAGGGAATGAGCTTGAGAACCTCAGGCTCAAAGAGATAAATTCCCGTGTTGACGGTATTGGAAAAAACGTCTCCCCAACTGGGTTTTTCCATAAATCCTCTGATGCGTTGTTGAGCGTTGGTGAGGGCTACCCCGTACTCGAACCGATGATCCACGGATTTCAAAACCATGGTGGCGAAGGAGCGATGGGATTGATGAAAATTGATGAGGTCCGTGAGATCTACATCGGAGATGCCGTCCCCCGACAGCACGATGAAAGGAGCTCCCTGAAAGAAGGGCGCCATTCTTTTCACCGCCCCCGCTGTTCCCAGGAGAGTGGGCTCATGGGAAAAATGGACTTTGAGACCCCAGCGAGACCCATCCCCCACGGATTTGCGCACGCGGTCGGCGTGAGCGTGGAGGTTGATGGCGACCTCGCGGATGCTGTGGCGGCGGAGATTTTCCAGGACATGGTGGAGCACGGGGCGATTTACCACGGGAACCAGAGGCTTGGGCAGTTCATAGGTGAGGGGACGCAACCGCGTTCCCGCCCCCGCAGCGAGAACCATGGCTTTCATATAGAAGAAGGGGTGAGGGGCCAGGGTTGAGGGGTAAGCTTCTTGAAGATTGTTGACATAATACGACGAATTTCCGAAGCCAGGGCCATAACAGTGGCAATATCAATTTGTGAAAGATAGCCCAACTCTACCGCCAAAAGAAGTTGGC
>JACQJM010000067.1 GCA_016205045.1 Elusimicrobiota bacterium
GCCGCAGATGTAGGTTCGATTCCTACTGGGCGCAGATGTTTTGGAACCCTTAGGGTTCCAAAACTCTGAATTGGAATCGAACCTCTTCCCAGGTATGAGTCCGACCGAGCGTTATCGCGAGGAAGTGCCGCCTCCTTGGAAGTTCCTAGGAAAGCGGCCTACTGGGCGCAGTGACCTTTCTGAGCAAAATGTATAATAAAGGGAACGGACTAAAGGGCCTTAAGCTATATAGGTCCTTTACCTTGGGAATTAGGTCCTAAAGGCCCCTGAGGAGAACCCCGGTTCGTGTTATAGTGATATTATGATTGTGGTTACCGTAAGGCAAATCTTGACCCGATTTCTGATCCTATCTGCTTTTATGGGAGGTTTATTCCTAAAGGGGAGCCCTGTGTCTTCCTACCAGGACTTGTGGAAAAAAGAAGCTTTCCCTGCTGAAGAAACCTCTGCTTTGTCGCGTTGGACGGATTCCAAAACAAGAGCCCAGAGAATGATGGAATACTATTTGAAAAATTGTGAAAATTTAGGAGTGTACTTCACATTGCAGTATCGTGTTCAAAAAGCCTGGGCACGTCTTTCACGGATGGAGAAAAATGAGAGGAGCAGGATGGAACACCTGATTCATCTCGTGGAACTCGATGCTTCTACGGGAAAGATCAGCTGGACAGAGATGGAACAACGAAAAGAGGCGGTCCTTAAGATTTTTCAGCTCAAGATGGTGCTTGCTTACGGGAGTCTTTTCCCCAGGATCCTGGAAACCAGTTTAACGAATACCCAGGGAGAGGTCGCAGGAGAACTGTTTCTCCCGGATTGGGAAGAGCCGATCACCAAAGAAGAATTTCTTTTAAAGCAAAGTAAATATGCCCGAATTTCGGGATTTTCTATGGCGATGTTGGGTGGGATATAAGTAGGTTCAACAATCTAAAGAAAAGAGCCTGAGGATTTGTGTCCTTGGGCTTTTTCTTTGCAAAGTTATTCGTTCTTCCAGGAGGATTACTAATCTTCCTGTTTTAATTCTCCTTTAAATTTTAGAGAATACCTAGAAATCGGGTAATTTTTTCGTAACCGGTTCGTAATGATTTTGTAAACAAAATACAGCAAGATTCATTGTGCATATTTACGCGAGGCTCAGTAAGATATCTGTTTTTTTGTTTTTTTTCTTACACTTTTCCACCCCCCTGTGGTGCAAAGAAAAACCTTCCGACTCTTCGGCTAAAACTTTAGGAACCCAGGCCCTAACTATTCTCAAACAAGCCATGCGGGATGAAGATTCCGATGTGAGGGCCGCGGCGGCTGGTTCTTGGGGTTTTTTAGGCAATCCGGCAGCTATCCCTGTTTTGAAGGAAGCTTTGGAGGACTCAAATGCTTACGTCCGCATTGCGGCCGGAAAGAGCTTGTGGGAGTTGGAGGATCAAGCCGGGGTGGGGGTGCTCCAAAAAATGATTCAGGAAGTCCCGGTTTCTCAGGATTCTGCGGATCCGATTTTTCAGATGAAAGCGATAGCCAAGAATAAAGCACGGGTGGCGGCGATCAAAGCATTGGTGGAAGCTCAGGGAAAAGATTGCGCCGAGTTCCTGGAGAAATTTAGAAGAGATCGTTTCGGCATGGTGCAGGACCAGGTGGCTGTTTCCTTGGCTCGATTGGGATACCGGGAAGAGATTCCTCAGTTTACGAAAGCCTTAAAGGATCCGGATGCGAGGGTGCGTGTAGCGGGTGCGGAGGCTTTGGCGGAAATTGCGGACACTTCTACTCTAGATGTTTTAAAGAAAGCGGCGTCTGATTCTTCCTCTCAAGTTCGGGCTGCGGTGATGCGGGCTTTAGGAGCTTTGGGCAGCGCTTTAGTGCTGTCCGAGATTCGAGAGGGAACCAAGGACAGGGATGACTTGGTAAAGATACAGGCTTTAGAAGCCTTGGGCCGGATACAAAATCCAGCCACGGTCACTTTGCTGGGAGAAGTTTTTGATAAATCAGACAACCCGTACGTGCAGTTGGTGGCCATGTCCGGATTAGTCAAAAAAGGCCGATCTTTTTCTGATCTGTCCATTTTGGAGGACGCTTTGGATAAGGAAGACACCGATCTTAAATTAAAGGTAGTGGAAGTGTTGTCCTTTTTACCTGGGGATAAGGCGATGTCTTTGTTGAAAAAGACGATGGCCGATCCCAATCATCATGTTCAGGTCAAGGCAGCCGTGGCTTTGGTAAAACGTTTGAGTAAAAAGAAGTAAGGGCAGGAAAAGGATAGAGTGGCAAGAAAAAAAATCGCTCTGTTAATTCCACTGTGCACTTTGTTCGTTGCGTCCCCTTCTGTCTGGGGAGTGCAAAAAAACAGAGAACATATTCTTGATTCGCAGCGGTTTGGACTCAACCGCGCCCTTTCTCCTCGTCGCAAACTTCCCACCTTTCTGGAACGAAGAGCTTTCCAAGATTTCAACCAACAATACGGGAATGCCTGGCACGTCCGTTACCATCCCAGGACCGGGATCCCGGAATCCTTGTTAGGAGGAAGAACGACTCCTCGCGGAGGAAGGCCCGAAGAGATTGCGCGTCGTTTTTTATCCGAGTCCAATGTTTTTTTAAAAATAAACCCTTCCGATCTAAAATTGGACCTGTCCCATTTTGTGGAGGGGATTCATCATCTTCAGTTTAAGCAGTCCGTGGCAGGGATTCCGGTAGAATTTGGTTCCGTCAAGGTTCATCTCACTGCCTTAGGAGAGGTGATCGCTCTCCAGTCCCGGTTTGAACCCGACACCCGCGTCTCTTTGGTCCCCTCCATTTCAGAATCGCAAGCCTTGGATACGGTGTCCAGAGATTTAGGCAGTGCGGTCTCCGCGACAGGGCATTTGGTTCTTTTTCCTTCCGAGAATGACGGTCAACTGCATTTGGCCTGGAAGTTTAAGGTGGACGCCTCCCGTCCTATGGGGAAATGGTACTACTACGTGGATGCACACACGGAAGAGATTCTTTTGCGTTACAATGATTTGAGATTTGCTTGTCCCGTAACTTTTACTTCCGGGACGGTGACGGGCATGGTTTATTCCATGGATCCCTTCACCACGCCTTCCCCGGTGCAAGCCCCCTTCAAAGATCAGAAAGTGTGGGTGCTGGATGAATCTACTTACTCGGTGACGGATAACAGCGGTCAGTTTTGCAGCCCGACTCCGGGCAGGGTATTTACTTCCCTTAAGGGACCTTTTGTGCATGTGGCCCACCAAAAACTTCCCAGCGTTCATTACGACAATGGCAGTGGCCTTTGGTCTACTCGGGCAGAAGCCATTTCTTCTTCTCACCCGTACCCCAACAACCTTCTTCAAATCTCCACGATATCTTTAGCGGTGGTCGCCTCCGGATTGCCTGCCGGCAGCAAGCTGGTAAAAGTAGCCCCGGTCTTTTCCCGGTTGGAAGTCGGAGCCATTGATGCCAACGGCAACTTAACGGATGACGATCAGCTTTCCATTTTAGATTCTTCCGCCAATGCCGTGGCCAGCTATTTTGGAAACTTAGGAGCATTGAAAGGGGCCGCCGTGGAGGGCAAGGAGTATGTCCTGCAATTAAAGACTAACTCTTCCGGGCAACAATACGGCTATGACATCACTTTTTCCAGCTATTTAGTGTTGTGTCCTGGGGGAGCGTGTGACGCCGCCACCTCCGAGAATTCTTCTTCCACCTTCACCTGGACTGCTTCCCGCTCAGCCGACAACACCTTGGATGAGATCAACGCCTTCTATCAGGCCAATCAGTACCACGATTATTTGGCGGGAGGGGTGAATGCCTCCAGCAATGTTCCTATCAATTTTCCGGTGAATGTGATGGTGCACGCGGGCCCTGGGGGGTTAGAGAATGCTTTCTATGACCCTGATTTCGATCATCTCTTTTTTGGTGATGGCACAACCCCAGCGCAGTCTTCCGCTTTGGATGCCACGGTGGTGCGTCACGAGTTAACCCACTTTACGGTCAACCATATTTATCCCATCATCAATTTCGGCCAGTTTGGGGCGATTTCAGAAGGGTTGGCAGATTATTTTTCAGGCTCTTCTTTGAACTCGTCCATGATCGGCAGGGGATTGGGAGGTGGAATCGCTATCCGCAATCTGGATGATACCGTGGGAGGAAACAATAAGGTTTTTCCTGCGAATTGGGTCGGGGAAATTCACGATGACAGCCTCATCATTAGCCAGGCGTTTTGGGATATAAGAACTTCCTTGGGAAGTGTTACCGCCGATCTCTACATTTTCCACGCTCTGTATTTCTATCCGGACAGCTTCCAGAATTTCAGAGATGCCGTTATTTTGGCTTGTGCGGCCTTAAACGGAGGAACCTGCTCTTTGGGTCACACCACCAATATCAATAACTCTTTTAGTGCTCATGGGATTCCTCCCGCCGCGGGGGATAGTTTGGAGCCTAACGATGGTCTGGGGGTGGCCACCGATATTAGTACCCGACCCACCCTTTCCGCCACGCTTTATCCGGATGGAGATTTGGACACCTACACCTTTGTGGCAGGGGTAGGAAAAATTACGGCCACTCTGACCCTGCCTGAACGTCCCAGCATTAGTGGGAATTATTTTGCCTATGGGATGTTTCTTTTTGATCAAAATCGTGTGGATGTCATGGCGGCTTACCCTCCTTTTGACGTCAATCCCGTCAACACCAGCCTGGGACCTCGCTGCCCCGATCCGGATGGCTTTAACCCGCAGGGACAGTGTTACACCCAATCTTCAGGGGTGACCTTGGAGTACACGGTGACGCAACCGGGCAGGTTTTATCTGATGGTGAGTGCTGGTTTGACCGCGTTCACTTCCAATGGCCACACTAACTCCATCCTGCCTTATGGTCTGGAGGTCACATTTGCTCCGGAAAGTGTCTTCTCGGGTAGTGTGGTGGGTGCGTCTTTCGACAATGATATTATCGGATTTTCGGCAAGCGTCGCCTCTTTTTCTTTTGTGGGAAACGTGTTGGGGCTGGGAGCTCAAGAATATTCTTTCCAGTACGCTCAGCTTCGGGATCAAGGGAAAAGTATTTTGCCTTTGACCGATACCCGCCAACCGGGCTCTTTCCTGACGGTGGTGTTTTCTAGTTCCAGCCTGGGGCAAGTGAGCGGACGACTTCAGATGCAGCCCGGCTTTGCCCAGAGATTCCCTGCGGTAGGGACCGTGTTTTTGGAAGTATTCGGGGTGGATCATAGTTCCGTCACCCATTCTTTAGGGCTCTCTAACCCCATCAACTTAACCACCAACCAAGCCGCTTTGACTGCTTGGAACAACATTTTTAAACCTGAAAAAGGTCAGAAGGCGACCATCAAATATGAATTGCAGCAGGGGGGCGCCATGACGCTCAAGCTGTACACCCTGGCAGGGCAGTTGGTGAAGGTCTTTTTTGATGGTCAGGCTCCTTCCGGCAAGGGTTCTATCGATTGGGCCGGAGTCAATGAAGGGGGGGATACGGTAGCCAGTGGTATTTATTTGTTGAGACTAGAGGCTCCTGGGATCCAGAAGACGCAGAAGATCATCGTCATTAAATGACTTACACAAATGAGGCGCGAATGTTGATGCGAATGAACGCGAATAAGATTCTGCGACTTTGTTCGTGTATATTCGTTTACTTGTTCGTGATTTATTCGTGTTGGGGCCCCCTGCGTGTGTGTGCGGGGGAACGCAATGGCATCACGGGGGCCCCTGTTCTTCAAATTCCTTTGGGAGCCCGCGCCTTAGCGATGGGCGGGGCTTACACGGCGGTGGGAGAGGATCTTTATGCCTTGAATTATAATCCCGCTGGGTTGAGTCAAATAACGGCGCATGAATTGACGGGGATGTTCGTGAAGGGTTTAGACGACACCCGTTTGGAATTTTTTGGTTATGGCCAACCCCTGCCACTGCGCGGGTTGGCAGGAGAAAAATATCCGGTAGTGGCGGGAAGTCTTCTTCTCTCTCAGAACGGGGAGATTGAATTCAATCAAACAAACCCCGATGGTTCTTTTCTAAGTTCTCAGAAGCTTAGTGCGGGTTCGGATATGGTGTTGAGTCTAGGATATGCCGAGCGCTTGGGTGAAACATCGGAGAGCTATGGAGTTTCCCATTCTATGGGTGTGGTGGGAAAAATGATTTACTCGACGTTGGCCGAAACCTATCATGCCAGAGCTTTTGCGCTGGATGCCGGCTATCTGGCTCAGTTGTCGGAGTTTCATTCTTCATTCGGTCTTTCCCTGCACAATGTGGGAAGTGAGATAAAATTTATAGACACCGCGGATCCTCTTCCTCTTTTGCTGCGGACCGGACTCAGCCACACGGCTTTCTTTCATGATCAGAGGTTAATTTTGGCGGCCAACTATGACTATTTGATTCATGAAAAGAACTGGGGTTTAGGAGGTGGCATGGAATACACCCATGACTCTTTCCTGGCTTTCCGAATAGGCTATCGGGCTCATACCGATTTGGAGGGAGTCACCGTGGGGGTTGGGATTCGACAAGGAGAAGTTTCTTTGGATTACGCGTGGGGGATGATGAATTCTCTGGAGGATACTCACCGTCTCACCTTAAATTATCGTTTCGGAAAAATGGAGATTCAGGAAAGGATCAAGATCCGGCGCAGGACGAGAGATCCCGAATCTGATTCTATCCCTATTCAGGAGGAAAAAAAGCCTCTGTCTCCCGAAAATCAAGAGAAGCGAAAAAAAGAGGGAATCCCCGGCTGGATCTACTAACGAGTGGGTGCGGCGAAAATTTTCGGATATTTTGCCCAGGGGTCCTGCCTTCCGGTTCGCCCCTCGGCTTCCCTCACTCCACCCATCCCCTGCTAGGGTAGCGAGATGTGGTCCCTGCCTGCCGGCAGGCAGGCACCGTTCACCTTCCGTTGCGGGACCGAGGGGCTGGA
>JACQJM010000100.1 GCA_016205045.1 Elusimicrobiota bacterium
AAACCACTCCGAGGAAGAAATGTCCCCCGTCACCACATCTCCTTGAAAACTCTTTAGATTCTCAAAGTGCCCCGAGCTGAAATCATCCAGAATGACCACCTCGCCTCGGTGAGCCGCCTCAAGCCTCAAGGCAAGATTGGACCCAATGAATCCTGCGCCGCCTGTTATTAAGTATCTCATGTGTTAGTTGATAAGATGATATGTTGATAAGTTGATATGAAGAAGGGCGACCAAATAATTCTTATCATCTTATGAACTTATAAACTTATCAACTGATTTTGAACTGCTGTTTAAACTCTTTCAACACGGCTGTTAACTTTTCCTTCGTGGAGTCCTCGATGATTTTTTTCTCGCGCACTTCACGCGCCAAGTCCGCATGCCGTTCTTGGACGTATTTTAAAAACTCCTTTTCAAGGCGGCGCACAGAAGCGGTGGGCACATCATCTAAATACCCGTTCACCCCCGCAAAAATAAGCAGTACCTGTTGTTCCACGGGAAGAGGCTGATATTGATCCTGTTTGAGCAGCTCCACCATCCTCTCTCCTCGCCCCAACTGCTGCTGGCTGGTTTTGTCTAACTCCGAACCGAACTGGGCAAAAGCGGCCAACTCATTGTACTGAGCCAAATCCAAGCGCAGCCGACCCGCCACCTGCCGCATGGCCTTGATCTGAGCCGATCCCCCCACGCGCGAGACAGAAAGTCCCACGTTCACGGCGGGGCGAACCCCAGAATAAAATAACCCCGTCTCAAGATAAATCTGTCCATCCGTAATAGAGATCACGTTTGTGGGAATGTACGCGGACACATCGCCGGCCTGAGTTTCAATAATAGGAAGGGCGGTGAGAGAACCTCCTCCGTTTTTATCGTTCAGTTTACAAGCGCGCTCCAAAAGACGGGAGTGCAGATAAAATACGTCTCCCGGATACGCTTCGCGGCCAGGAGGACGGCGGAGAAGCAAAGATAACTGGCGATAGGCCTGAGCGTGTTTAGAAAGATCATCGTAAATAACCAAAACATGTTTCCCCTGCCAGAGAAAATCTTCTCCCATGGCACACCCCGCATAAGGTGCGATGTAAAGAAGCGGGGCCGGATCCGAAGCGGTAGCAGAAACTACGAAAGAATACTCCATGGCTCCATGATCTTCCAGGGTCTTGACCACCTGGGCCACCGTAGACTGTTTCTGGCCGATGGCCACATAAATACAGATGGGACGGTTGGGTTCGTTCTTTTGATTGATGATGGTGTCCAACACCACCGCGGTCTTTCCCGTTTGACGATCTCCAATGATGAGCTCTCGTTGTCCCCGTCCGATGGGAATCATCCCGTCAATCGCTTTGATCCCTGTCTGCAAGGGCTCTTTCACGGGCTGCCTTTCCACCACCCCAGGAGCAATCACTTCAATGGGGCGAGTCTTTTGAGTGCGGAGCGCTCCCTTGCCGTCCAACGGCTGTCCCAAAGGATTGACGACGCGGCCTACCAGCGCCTCGCCCACCGGAACTTCCATGATGCGCCCCGTTCTCTTGACGGGATCCCCTTCCTTTATATATTTATCTTCTCCCAATAAAACACATCCCACATTTTCTTTTTCCAAATTCAAAACCATGCCAAAAACGCCGTGAGGCAACTCCAAGAGCTCTCCCGACATGGCATTGGTCAAGCCGTAGACGCGAGCAATCCCGTCCCCCACCTGAAGGACATACCCCACTTCCTTAAGCTCCGTTTGGGGATCAAATGCCTCCAACTGCTTTTTAATGATATTGGTGATCTCTTCCGGTCGAATGGCCATAAAATCAAATCCCTCCCAGCAAAAGTTGTTCCTTCATTTGATTAAGCACGTTAGTAAAACTCCTATCCAACACCCAATCTCCCATTTTTACCACAATACCGCCCATAATTACGGGGTCTTCGCGAACTTCCAAGGCGATTTCTTTCCCCGTCAACCTCTTAAGTTCTTGTTTTAATTTTTTTTCCTCCGCTCCCGTCAAAGGAAAAGCCGTGCGCACCTGAGCTTTTATCACTCCCATTTTATCGTCCAGAATTTCCTCAAACTGCGCCAAAACAGAAGAAAGCAGGCCGAACCGCTTTTTCTCCACCAGGAGCTCAAGGAACCGCAGGGTAAGGGGAGAGTATTTGGATTTCAGAAGAGCGCGCAACTCTTTCTTTTTTTCCTCCACAGGAATGAGCGGGTGTAAAAATAAAGCCATCTGGCCCCGCAAGATCTTATACGCCTCTAAAAGCTCTTGCTGAACTTCCCCCACATGACCTATTTTCCCCGCCGCCTGATAAAGCGCCTGACTATACCGTCGAGCCAAAACTCGATCCGATGCTCTCATGATTCCAGTCTGGTTTTATTTTTTTCCAGATCTCGAAAAAATTCGTCTAAAGCTGTCTTTTGCACGGAAGCATCAATAGATTTCCTAAGGATCTTTTCCGCAGCAAGAGTAGACAGCCCGGCCACCTCTTTGCGAAGGTCTTGGACCAATCGATTCTTTTCTCCCTCCAACTGTGCCCGTGTCTTCTCTGTCAATCGCGCTGCCTCTTCCTGGGCCGCACGAATAACACTCTCTCTCTGGGCGGCTCCCTCCTTCTGTGCCTCGGCCAACATCTCTTGTGTTCTTTGCTGAACTTTGGCCAGCTCGCGGTCCAGGACGGCCTTCAACTCTTCCGCTGAACGACGGGCCGCCTCCGTCGCCTCCCTTTCCGCCTTGAGCGCGTGTTCCCTCTCTTCCAGGGCTTGAATGATCGGTTTCCAGGCCACCTTTCCTAAAATTACCACTAACAGCAAAAAGGCGACCGCAGTCCAAATAGACAATCCTATATCGGGAGACAGAAGTTTTTCCATTATAAGCCCTCTATAAGTCCTCGTCTTTAAAGATGAAAGTCTCGAACAACCCCGGCGTAACACCGGGGTTGATCCCACCACCTGCCTGGTCGTCGAGGCGACCCTGGATTAAGACATACGGTTCGTTATCGAACCGAGGCAGGTGGTGGGATGATCTAAACTTTACCTGGCCTGATGTGTTTCGGCAGAGCCGGCCGAAGGCATCGGCTTGAGACCAAAGTTCATCGCCACAAGCAAACAAACCACCAGGGCGAAGAATCCGAGACCCTCAATCAGGGCGGCCGGAATGATCATAGAGGTGCGCAGCGCTCCAGCCGCTTCGGGCTGTCGAGCGGTCCCATCCAAGGCTGCAGAGGCCAGCTTGGAGATGCCATGAGCGGCACCCAAAAGGCTCAATCCCGCACCTAAACCGGCTCCCAAATAACCTAACCCTAGATACAGTGTATCGTTCATTCTTTTCTCCACTCGCAGGAAGCTGCCGGTATACAGATAGCCCATTCTGCGGGCAATTTTTAACAACCTCGGCGCCAACCTACGCTCTATTTTTTCCCACGCCTATGCAGGCGCAGGACAGATCGTTACGGTCCCTCAATGGGAGTGGACCGCTCCCCCCACAAAAATTGCGGTCAAAAATGTAAAGATATATGCCTGAAGAAATGCTACAAAAAGTTCCAGACACATCACAAAAAGCACCAAGAGGATGGATACCGGAGCGGTGACCACCAAGCCCACCCAGGGATTGAGCGCTCCAAAAATAAAGATAAGCCCCAGAAGAGCCAAAATAACGATATGGCCCGCGATCATGTTGGCAAAAAGACGAATGCACAGGGCAAAGGCTTTGGTGGCAAAACCGATGAGCTCTATCGGGTACAGTAAAGGCCAAAGCCAAAAGGGAACTCCCGCAGGTACGATGCTATGAAGATATTTCACCAAGCCATGCTCTCTGATCCCCGCCAGGTGGATCAGAAAAAAAGTGGTCATGGCCAGAGCTAAGGTCACCGCGATGTTTCCCGTTGCCGTAGCCCCATAGGGAACCAACCCCAACAAGTTGCAAACTAAAATAAAAAAGAAAAGAGTGCAGAAATAACCTAAATAGGCATGTCCCACGTGGCCCAGATTGGGCTCTAAGATATCGTCGCGGATAAACACCACGATCGCTTCCACAAAACCTTTGGCCAGAATTCCTAATTTTCCTCGCACGGCCAAAGGAAGAAAAAGAACTAAAAAAGCCGCAGCAATCAGCATCATCAAAAGATGTTTGGACCACGGCATCAACCCATTAAAAACGGGCAACCGAAACCACACCTCGTCCAAGATGTGGTGTTCGAGAACATGCTTAAGATCCATTAAACGTTTTTAGACGGAATAGGAAAGATTTGCGGCACAAACTGCCCCACGACCAAGGCCATCAGGGCCGGAACCATAGGAACTATGGGATACTTAAAAAGAAGTGCGATGAAGAACGCAACAAATAGTATCCGATAAAGAAATCCTGCCGTCCAAACTCCGTAAAACAACTTATCCGATTTTCCAATGGCCCAAGACAAAGACCAGCGTGAAAACAAGCCGTTCAGGAAACCTAGACCGGCACCTAGCGCTAACGCTAACACCATTAATCTTTTAACGATTCCTTGATAAACTGGTAGAACCCCACGATCATCCCGACACCTGCTCCCAGCAACATCAGCCAAGGTCGTGTCCCTAATTTCCGGTCTATCCAGTAACCCACAAAGAAACCCAAAAGGATGGTAACGGTGAGATTTAATCCCACCCCCAGGAGTCTGGTCCAGGGGTTCTGTGTGCTTTGCAAAGAAGTTTAGGAAAAAGACTAGGCAGAATGTCCCGCTACCCAATCACTGGGCGTATTATTTTATCAAACTCGAATCCCCCAGTCAAAGGCTTGACCTCGAAGGAGGAAAAGGGTATTTTGTTCAGTGTTTATTAACATATTCTCACGATGAAAAAAATTCTCTTGGTAGGTGGCCAAGGAGCTCCTTTCGATCAGTTGGCTGCGCTGTTGCAGCAAGACGGAGTAGAGGTGGATTCGACTGCAGATATCCCTCCTCTTCTGAAAAAAGTGAAAAACACTCCTCCAGACCTCATGATCGTGGATATTTTCTCTCCCCATATCAATGGGGCTGCGCTTCTGGAATCTATTCACAAAGACCCTTTCGCCAAAAGCGTCCCGCTTATTGTCTTGTCGGCTCCTCAAGGAATTGACCTGATCACGGGTCAAAGTTCTCTGGTTAAAAATTATCTCACCAAACCTATCGATTTCGCCCAACTCCAAAAAACTTTACAGGAAGCCGTGGGTGTTGCAGATCACAAATTTATGCCCAAGGTGCTCATTGTGGATGACGATGCCGAAATTCTAGAACTTGTTTCGATGTTTTTGGAACATCATCACTACTCGCCTATTTCTCTTTCTCAGGGAAATCGCGTAGGTGAGATAGCCCGGAAAGAGAAACCCGCCCTCATTCTTTTGGATCTAAGCCTTCCTGGATTGGATGGGTTCGCCGTTTTAGAACAACTTAAAAGAGACCCCTCTACCACTTCAATTCCCGTGGTGGTGATGAGCGCTATCCACTTAAACACATTTCAAGAGGCAGGGCTGTTGAGCGGCCAACCGGAACTGGTCGCCAAAGATATCCCCATGGATTTTTTAATGAACCTTATCCGGACCCGCTTGGCGGAAACGAAATCCCCTCCCGCAGCACCTGCTCAACCTCCTGGGCCAAAAATTTTAGTGGCCGACGATCAGCAGGCTCTGCTGAACCTCATGAAAATGGTATTAGAAGAGTCCGGGTTTAATGTCCTTACCGCCTCGGATGGTCAGGAAGCTCTCGATAAAATACAAGAAAACTCTCCTGACATCGCGGTGCTAGATTTGGAGATGCCCATTAAAACCGGCCTAGAGGTCTGCCAAGAGCTTAAGAAAGACCCGGTCCTGGCCAGCATCCCAGTCATTATCCTGACGGGTATTTCGGAAAAGAAAACCATGCTCAAAGGTCTCGGGCTCGGCATTGATGAGTACCTGCTCAAACCGATCGACACCGATGAACTGGTGGCCCGTATCCAAATGGTGTTGAATCGAAATCGCCAAGTTCTGGATGCCAACCCCCTGACCCATCTCCCCGGAAACCCCTCCATTCAATCCCGCGTGGAGGGACTCTTGGAAACAGATGCGCCGATTGCGGTCCTCTACGCCGACCTGAACCAATTCAAAGCGTACAACGACACCTATGGTTTTGAGGCAGGAGATCGCGTGATCAGAGCCACGGGGATTTTGTTGGTTCAACTAGCCAGGGAGATCGATGGGGACCAGGCGTTCGTGGGTCACATCGGGGGAGATGATTTTATTGTGGTAACGCATCCCGATCATATGGAGATTTTCTGTCAAAAAATCATCAAGAAGTTTTCCGAAATTATTCTTCCTTTTTATAAAGAAGAAGATCGTCAGCTAGGATACAT
>JACQJM010000084.1 GCA_016205045.1 Elusimicrobiota bacterium
GGACGGTTTTCGCAGCGGCCGCCCGGGACAGGCCCAGGTCTGACCCTATTACAGATAAGGCCCTGTGCCTGGAAATTTTCGTCGCACCCAATCAGGACCCCCATTTTAAGAAAGTGGGGTGAGCCCATGTTATGAAGTCCTCCTCAAGAATACTTTTCTGGTGGCCTTTTCTTTTTTACGGCGTCAGCGCCTGGATTCTCAAGCCGTGGTCTCTCGATTTTCCTCTCAATGATGACTGGGCCTATGCCCTGGGCGTGCGCCGCTGGGTTCAAGAAGGGCAGTTTCACCTGTGCGATTGGACCACCGTCACCCAGGTTCTCCAGATTTTTTGGGGGGGCCTGTGGGTCAAAATAGGAGGGTGGAGCCAAGGAATCTTAAAAATCTCCACCCTCACCCTGGCTGCCTTGAGCGCCCTGAGCCTGGACGCTTCCTTAAGAATACTGGAAATCCCTTCCCGAACCAGGCTGCTCACCGTTTTGCTTTGGGTGGTCAATCCTCTCACGTTCTGTTTGAGTTTTTCTTTCATGACCGATATCCCATACTTATTCCTCCTGCTTTTAGCCTTCACTTTAATCCTGAAAGCGGAAAAAACAGGATCTGACCGGTGGGTTTGGCTGGGCTCCCTGTGCGCCGCCGGAGCTTATCTCATCCGCCAAACGGGGATCCTTATTCCCCTGGGTTATTTCAGCTACCTTGTTCTGCAACGAAGGCTGTCCTTCAAAAAAAGCGTGGCGCTGTGGGGACTGCCGCTTCTGACGGTTCTCGGACATGGCTTATGGTTTCACTTCATCCATGGGCCCACCTGGTCCAGCCTTCACAGCGGTCCCACCGAGGCGTGGCACACTTTGTTGCGACTAAAAACAGCGCCCGTGGTTTTCCTGCGTCTCTTGAGTAGCGGGCTTTTATTAGGATGGATGACTTTTCCCTTGGCGCTGGCATTTAAGGTCCCCAAAATTTCGCCGACCTGGAAGTGGGGCCTTGCGGCTTACGCTTTGGCCAGTCTTGTTTTTGTGGGCCTGATCGGGTGGATGCCTCAACTGGGCCGTCTCCCCTACTGGGGGAACTACCTCACCCCTTGGGGATTGGGTGTCCCAACCCTGGGAGAGGTCGAGGCGAAAGCGGCCGGATTTTTTGGGTGGGGAATTTTCTGGCGCGTATTGACTGTTTTGTCGTTGGCTGGGATCTTGATGAACCTGGCTCTATGGGGAACTCTCCGCAAACCCATGTCTTCTTTGGAAAGGGCGGCTGTTCACCTCTTTCTCATCACAGGTTTCGCCCAATGGGGGGTGGCCGCTCTTCGGGACGCCTTTTTCGACCGCTACGTTTTAGCCCTTCTGCCCGGATTTCTGATCATTCTAGCCTTGGCCTCCAAACGACACCGATTTCGCCCTATTCCTGCGGGGGTGGGGATTTTAATGCTGTGGGGAATGGGATTTTGGGGAACCATGGATTATCTCCATTGGAACAAAGCCCGCTGGGCCGCAGGGGTGGCGATGGTACAGAAAGGACTTTCCCCCGATCAAATTGCCAATGGATTTGAGTGGGCAGGCTACTGGTCTTACGAAAAAAATCTGGCTGCGTTGAAACAGGAAAAACCTCTAGAAAAAATAGGCCGTTGGGAGTGGCTGGGATCACGCCCTTATCAACTGCGCGTTTCTTTTAGTTCGGAAAATCCGGGACATGCCCTGATTCACCAAGAACCCTACGACACTCCCTTATCCTTTAAAAAACAGTTCCTCTATGTTTGGACCTACTAAGCCCAAAACAACCCTGAAGAGTCCCGTTCAGTACCTCAAGGGAGTGGGTCCGAGGCGAGCCACCACTTTGGCCCACCTCCACATTCAGGTTGTGGAGGATCTTCTATTCCATGTTCCCCGGGACTGGGAAGACCGCAGGCCTCCTAGTCCCATCGTCTTCAAAGGCAGGGTGATCAAAACTCGTTTTCAGCAAATAGGATCCAAACTTTCTATTCTCAAGGCCACCTTAGAAAATGAGCGGGGGGAAAAAAGAGAGGCCATTTGGTTTAAGCGTCCTAGTTTTCGGTACGATCCCTTCAAACCCCTGAAGCAGGCAATCGCCACCGGTCTACCCATTTGGATTGTGGGCAAGCCCGAAGATTCTCTCTTTCCCTTGGCCAATATCCGCGTCGAGGAGTTTTACTCCGATCAAAATCATTCCAGCCTTCATGTGGGACGCATCGTTCCCATCTACTCCTTAACCGAAGGGATTAAAGAACCGTTCTTGAGAGAACTGATTCACCAAGCTCTCACCCAACACAGTTCCCTCGTAGAAGACCCCCTTCCGTCTTATTTACTTCAGGAAAGAAATCTTTCAGGGATTCGGCAAGCCCTTCAAAAAATACACTTCCCCGACTCTTGGGAAGAGCGTGACGCGGCGCGATCACGCCTGGCTTATGATGAGTTTTTGCTCTTGGCCCTGGCCTGGGCGATCAAGCAGCGTCAGACCAAAAATATCCGCAAGGGGTATGGGTATGAAGTCAAGCGGCATCTTCTCTCTCCTTTCCGGGAAGTTCTGGAATTCGACCTCACCCAAGCCCAGAAACGCGTAATCAACGAGATATTTCAAGATATGCAACAACCCAATGTCATGACCCGGTTGCTTCAGGGAGATGTGGGATCGGGCAAGACGGTGGTAGCCCTCTCGGCCCTGCTTCTAGGTGTGGAAAATGGCTATCAAGGAGCTTTCATGGCCCCCACGGAAATCCTGGCGGAACAGCATCTTGTCACCTTCAATAAATTTCTCAAGAATCTCCCCGTGCGCTACGCCCTGCTGACTTCCCGAACCCCTCCCCAAAAAAGAGCGGGCATTCTTAAAGAGATCGCGGAAGGAAAAATCGACATCGTGATAGGAACCCATGCTTTGCTAGAAGAGGACGTCCAGATCCCCAAGCTGCGCATCGCGGTGATCGATGAACAACACCGCTTCGGGGTGCGCCAGCGCGCCACCTTGCGCCAAAAAGGACCTCCCCTGGATCTGTTGGTGATGACCGCCACGCCTATTCCCCGAACCCTGGCCCTGGCTCTCTACGGAGACTTGGATGTCTCCACATTAGATGAGATGCCTCCGGGCAGACAGCCTCCCTCCACCTATCACTGGGAGGAGAAACAAGGGTTTGAGCAAATTCGTAATGAAGTCGAGGCCGGGCACCAGGCCTACATCGTTTATCCCCTGATAGAAGAGTCCAGTTCCGTAGATCTCAAATCGGCCAAAAAGGAGTTTGAGCGGTTGAAAAACGCTGTTTTTCCTAACTTGAGGGTGGCTCTTGTGCATGGGCAGATGTCGGGAATCCAAAAAACAAAAGCCATGGAGGAGTTTTCTCTCGGGCTGTGGGATATCTTAGTGGCCACTCCCGTCATCGAGGTGGGCGTGGATGTGCCCAACGCCACCACCATGATCATTCAAAACGCCGATCGCTTCGGCCTGGCCAGCTTGCATCAGCTTCGAGGAAGAATAGGCCGGGGCTCGGCCGCCTCTCACTGTGTCTTGGTCGCGGATCCCAAAAACCAGGAAGCGGAGGGGCGCATTCGAATTCTTTGCGAAACCACAGATGGGTTTAAAATTGGAGAGGAAGATCTCAAACATCGCGGACCAGGACAAATCCTCGGCACAGAGCAGCATGGGGAGTTTCATCTGCGCGTAGGAAACATTCTTAAGGATTCCGCCCTTCTGATTCAAGCGCGTGAGGACGCTAAGAAGATTTTGGCCCTAGACCCCAACCTTTCAGATTCCAGGCATCAAACCCTCCGCCGCCGCCTTATTTCCCTGTATCAAGACAGGTGGCACTGGATCGATTTGGCCTAAAACCTTTGCACTCCTCCTTTTTGTTGCTGTGACCAAAGTTGCATTGACAGGGAGCGTTTCTTGCGTTATCCTTAACCGTTGTGCGACAAAAGCTAACCCTCAGAAATGGGGGGGCGCAAAGCGACAGTCCCTCACTTGCTAGACATCTGCTTCTACGTTATCTGTCCCGGCTAGTGAGGGGGGCTGAGCTGCCGAACGAAGCAAAAAAGGCAAGACTTGACGGTTAGTAGGACTTGTGTTAGACTTCATGCATCCCACTATGTCATGCATCGCTTTATCACAAATAAGGAAGAACTGGCTTATTTCTTCCTTATTTTTATTCCTTCCCACTTTCTCCCTGGCCCAAAATAAAACAGTTTTCCTCTCCTCCTCCCAAGGAACCGTAGAGGTTCAGCAAGCGCGCTCCACAGATTGGGTCCGTGCCGAGGCTCCCTTCCCTCTCAATATGGGAGATCGCGTCAGAACCGGGCGGCGAGCCAAGGCTCAGATCTCGCTCCAGGATGGGTCTCGCCTTGAGCTGGGGCGATCCAGTTCTTTTGAAGTAGGAAGCATGGGCAGCACATTAAGCAGCCTGCGACTAACCTGGGGCAGACTCAAAGCCTGGGTGAGCCACGTCGCGGATCGCCGGTTTGAGGTGCGCACCCCCACCGCGGTCGCCGCTGTTCGAGGAACCGAATTTGAAATCCAGTATCATGGGGGCACCACCAGCGTGGACCTTTACAACGGTCTTTTGGCGGTATCCGACAACCATGGCAATGAGGTTCTTCTGAAACCCAACGAACACATCGAGGTAGCCCAGCGGATCGGGACCCCGCGCAGCCTATCCGATGCTCAAGGCGCCCAGAACCAAGCGGATAGACAGGACCTCCGGCGAGAAGTGGGGCTGGACATGTCCAAAGAAGAAGTGCAGGCTGCCGCCGCCAAAGAGATCAAGCTGGCCGAATTCCAGCAGGGAAAAACCATGATGGACGTGAACGGAGACCGCGTGCGCCTAGAGGAATATATCCTTCGCCCGCAGCCCGATCAATTTAAATTCGTCATCCTCAATGAGCGAGAAAAACGGTTCGATTATTTTTACTATCTGGGAACATTCAACACCACCCTGCCCACGGATCTAAGCGTTGCCCTTCGTCAGCTTCCAGGCTGCGCCAACACGGCCTGCTCTTATTATCTCACGTCTTTTGAAACCGGACGCTCCAACACTCAGGACAGTCTGCGAGAAGTGGCTCGGAGCGGGCATCTTGTGGACGTAAACAATAACCTGGACTCGACCGACAATGTCTCCGCATTTTATGATCCCACCACAGACTCTTTCATAAACTTAGAAGCAGGAGCAGGGTTTTATCAAACCCTTTATGACAAATACGGGTTTTATGTCAACGGCGGCCTGAAATATGGGTGGACGGGTTCCAACATTCAAAGTTACGGGGATGCTACTCCCTCTTCCACGGCGGATCCCATCTCGGGAGCAACCCTGGCTCAGGCCCTTCCCAGCCGAAGCGTCGTCTCCACCTGGCCCGATGCCAATGTCATGAAGCAAAATATTTACGAATCTTACAGTGACGGAACATTCATCAACTGGGACAACTACATCATCTCGGATGAAGGCGCGGTGGCCCAGCGTTCCGCCTTCAATGGAGCCACCACGGGAAGCACATTTAAATCCATCTTGCTGAATTATAACTACGAACAATCTATTACGGCCTCAGAATTCCAGGGGCGGAAGATTGATTTGGTTGTGGAACCAAAAATTCTAATTCAGTCAGGACTGATAC
>JACQJM010000074.1 GCA_016205045.1 Elusimicrobiota bacterium
GGCCAGGGTTACTTCGGACCCATCAAGTTGGGCACTTGGGGGTTCTGCCGGGATACCCGCCTTTGGCGGGTCGAGCGTCCCCCGACTGCCGGGGCCCCGCCTTTGGCGGGTCGAGCGTCCCCCGAAGCTCTGCGGAGGGGGGTTGTTTCTGGAAAAGTTCCTGAACTTGTGGGTAACTAAAGGACGGTTTCCCCTCGAAGGCACCCGTCCCGATCCTGATCGGGACGCGAGAGTCCTGCGCGAAGTCGCAGGGTTCGCAATTCTCCCTCGACAACTTCGGGGTTTGTAAAAATGGCGTGATCGTGATTGGATTGGCTGTCCAAACGATTGATGGGCCACAACTCAAGATATTCCCGGAACCTCGCTCATTCTTCACCTCGTTACAAGCGGTAAGCCCATTTTAAGGCCAAAGCTTGGACACCAGCACTTGGGGTGAAATAAGCAAGACTCAGATTCCAGGGGTCATAAGTGAACTCAAGCCCGTGAAGAGAATCCGTGTAACTACTGATATTGGGGTGCTCTCCACTAGCAATGACAGGTTTTAAGCTTTCATGCGTATCGCGAATGTGACGGCTCAGCCACAAATACCAGGTAAAAGACATATTTTTGTAATGAAATTGCGGCGTAAGGCCATCCACAAGACCGGAGCCGTTCCATGTGTCGGGATAGCCTCCCTGCGCCACAGTCTTGTCATCTCTATCCGCGCTAGACCAAAGCTTGGATCCTCCAATAATGACCGGCAATTGAAAATGTTTACGGCGGATCAGATAGATGAGAACAGCCGCGGCTGCCGTAGAACCGCGGGCTGTCACGTTGCCTTTCGCGCCCAAAGGCGATCTTGGGTCCAGGGGTTCCGGGCCGGAGGCTCGCAGCACGGAGCCTGAAAGGCTTAAGCCGAACCTGTTAAAAAACATCCAAGAGGCGGAAGCGGAAACAGAATTTCCCTTGATATCACTATTTTCAAAAACGATATTGGTGTTTTTGCCTTCGGTCCAGCTGTAGAGGCCCGCGATTCTGATTTCTTTATCCCCCTTGGAAATTCCATAGGATGGAACCAGGGTGTAAAGCCCATAGCTGGTGAATACTCTTGTGACGTAAATGCCTCCGTGGCCAAAAGCCTCGCGCGCTATCCCTAGCGCTAAAAAGCAGGCCAGGAGGGGCAACCCTAATATTTGGAGAGTCTTTCTGTGGGGATTCTGGGGTTCCGCATACTGACTGATGAAACCTGACGTTTCAAGCATTGTGTCAACCAAATACGCAATAAAACGCAGAGTATGGCGAGGCCATACCCTTCATGGAAATTTTGATATCATGAGCCATACCAGAAGCCATACTCGTGCGCATAAAATAGCAACAAATCGCAATAAATCGCCACATGGGCGATATTTACTTCGGCCCCATTATGTTGGGGACTTGGGGGTTCTGTTTCTGGAAAAGATCCTTGACTTGGTGGTTGTCAAAGTGCGGTTTCCCCTCGAAGGCTCGGATTTCCTCGGGAACTAGCTCTGGACGCGAGAAAACGGCATGTTCATGGTTGGGCTGGCTGTCCAAGCTGGTCTGGTGGCCGGCCACGCTCGGGGTCGGGACCATCCGGATCGTATCCCACGGGCAGTCTTTGACGCAGAGCTGACAACCTATGCAGATGTCGTAGTTGACATATACCCCGAAGCTGGTGGGATCCTCCCCAAATTTCTCGATACAGCTAGGAACGGGACAAACGGCTATGCACACCTCACAGCCCGTGCAGGCGGTTAAGTTCACAAGGGCTTTAATCTTAGCACGGGAAGCTCCTTTGACTAAGGCGGCCCGGCGTTCCGGATTCATGGGAACTGGCATATCTTTAGTTTAACAGATTGAAGCTTCCTCTGCAAATTATTAGAATATAAACCTGATTCGTGACCATGAGAACCATCGCCATCCTGAACCAAAAAGGCGGAAGTGGGAAAACCACCACGGCGGTCAATCTGGCTGCGGCTCTGGGAGAACAGAAACAGCGGGTCCTGGTGTTGGACCTGGACCCGGCCGCAGCCGCCTCATCCTGGTTTGGGGCCCAGGATCAAACCCGAGGCCTGCTGGAAGTTCTCACGGAAGGCAAAAATCTGTACGATCTGGTAAAAGAGACGGGATTCCCAGGAATAGACCTCATCCCTTCTTCTTTGGCCCTCTCTAGTGCGGAAAAGGCGCTGACCAGGGAGATCGGCCCGGAAACCCTGCTCAAAAGAAAGATCGCCAAACTTCCCAGTGACCGTTGGGACTATCTTCTCCTGGACTGCCCTCCCTCTTTAGGCCTTCTGACCCTCAATGCCCTTTCTGCGGCCCAAGAGGTGCTCATCCCAGTTGAGGCACACGTCATGGCCTTAAGTGGTTTGGTCTCACTCTTGCAGACCGTGGAAGTGGTCAAGGAGCGCTTAAACCCTGATCTTTCGGTGTGCGGAATTCTGGCCTGTCGCGTGGACCACCGCACCAACCACTCCAAAGATGTGGTAGATAGCCTGAGTGAAAAATTTGGGCCCCTTTTGTACAAAACCAAAATACGCGAAAATGTCCGGCTGGCGGAGTGCCCTTCCTTCGGCAAGCCCATCACGGCCTACGCCCCATCCAGCTCCGGGACCGAGGATTACCATTCTCTGGCTAAAGAGCTACTGGGCCAGGAGAAGCGCAACTAAACCCATATGCCGAAACGAAAAAGATCCACCATCGGCCGCAACCCCTTGGATCAATTTGCAAAGATCAAGACACGAGGGAAAAGAAAGGTGATACTCAAGGATCCAAGCGCCCAGTCCCAAGTTAGAGAGCTTATCCAAAAATCTCCCCGCAAACGAAAAAACACACTGAAACAGTGGTTTAAATCAGTATTGGGTCGCTGGGGAAGCTAAACCACATACAGCCCATGAGATACCAAAGACTCCTCGGAGCCTGGAGGCTGCTTTCTCATACCAGGCGGGATGAGAAAGGAAAGATCAGCCATCCTCTGGGGCGCCGCCCCCTAGGCTATCTGATTTATAGCCCCAAGGGATTTATGTCCGTCTGCATGATGAGCCGGAACCGCTTTCAATTGCGCACTCCTGATTTTAAGAACGCGTCCTCCCACCAAAAAGCTCGAGCGGCGGAAACCTATATGTCCTATGCCGGTAAATATGAACTTCGCAAGGACAAGGTCATCCACCATGTGGAGGTGAGCCTCATCCCCAGCTGGGTGGGACGAAAATTCCCCCGGAAAATAGGATGGATCGAGGATCGTTTATCCCTTTGCAGTCCCCCTTTTCTCCTCAACGGCAAAAAACACACCACCCACGTTCTTTGGGAACGCGTTGAGTAACGCTTTTCTTTGAGTAGGACCTTTGTTCCAAAAATGGATCCGCGATGGACCTACCCTATATAGGAATTTCGGCCCTGTCGAACTAGAAGGCCTTGGTGTAAAATAACAGCAGGATGCTAGAGTTACGCAGAGCCTGTTTCGTTGAAGGGAACAAGGTCCATAAATCCATCTTGTGGATTTGGTTCATCGCATTTTTATTATATGCCTGTCCTGCGCCCTCCGCCGAAGAGGCCCTGCGACTTGACTATTTCTTCGATGGATCCCCCACACAAAGTTCTCAACTCCCTCAAATTCCCAAGGCCTTCGGCGATACAAGACCACGCCACCCCTCCTGCGTCCATGCTCTACGGGTCGTAAAACTGGATGCGTTTGGGCTGCCCGAGAACCCGGATTCGGAACCGAATCCCCAATTTCTCAGATTAAGCAGAAAAGAAAAAATTACCCAAGCCCTGACGTATCTAGAAAATTATCACTGCTCATCGCGGTTAGTAGCAAAATTTCTTAAGGAAACTCAGATCCCCGTTTATCTTGCCAATTCCCCTACAGAGGCAGCCTCGCTGGGGCTGGTGGCACTTTTCGACTTAACGGCAGGCGAGTAC
>JACQJM010000075.1 GCA_016205045.1 Elusimicrobiota bacterium
CCCTCCCATCACTTGACCCAAGTGAGGGACAAGCCTGGGCCTCACTTTGCCGCATAGCCAGCCCAAAGATGTTTAGCGGCCAAAGTGAGGGGTACCCCTCACTTGCCAGACATCTGCTTCTACGATGTCCATTCTGGCAAGTGAGGCCGCTTTGCGGCGAAAAATTCAGTGGCACTATTTTGTTGAGGGTTCTAAGATGATAAAAGTTGTGCAACTGAATTTTTCGGGTTTACGGTTTTTGGGTGTGGTGGTTCTTTTATCTATTTTGACCGGAAAGCTTTCCTGGGGCGAAGATGAATCCCAGTCCGAACAAGATGTTTTTCAGACCGCAGCCCAACTGTACCAGGATGGGCGTCAGGATAGAATGGTGGCGGTGGAGGCTTTCAATCGTTTTTTGAATCGGTTCCCCAAAAGTTTTCGAACGGAGGATGCCCAATTTTTGATAGGAGAATCGCATGTCCAGAGGGCTTTTGATGTTTTAGAAAATGAACAGGGGTTGAAAAAAATAAGATCTTATTCGGGAATGCCCGCCAACGTGATTCAATCTTTTCAGGAGGCGGAAAAGGCGTATAACGCTGTTTTGAAAAGAGCTTCTGATGAAGGAATGAGGGCCACCGCCCAATACCGTTTGGCGGAGTTGGCTTACAACCGCAGAGATTGGAATAAAGCGGTGGAGGGATTTAGACAAATAGAGCTCTCTTGGCCCAAGAGTTATGTGGTTCCTGAGAGTCTCTTAGGTCTGATTTATTCTCATTTAGCTCTGGAAAACTTTCCTCGGGCTGACGCTACCCTGCTGCACCTGACACAGCTTTTTCCCGCGTATCTCAAAGACCCTTCGGTTGTGTTTTCTCAAGGCATCATTGCGCTGTATAAGGGGGACTACACCCAGGCAGAGAAGCTCTTGAGCAAGATAGATACTCCCGAAGCCCATTACTACCTCGCTAAAAGCTACCTCTTGTCTCGCAAAACTCTTTTGGCCGCGACTATTTTTGATCGCTTGGCGAAAGATTATCCTAACTCCGACTTGAAAGAGTCGGCGGCTTTTTTTGTGGGAGATGCTTTTTTCCTTTCCAAGGATTATGATGCGGCCATCATTAAGTACAAAGATTTCTTAAGAACTTTTCCTGATTCGGAGTTTAAGGTGGCTGTGCTCTACCGTATCGGCAGCGCCTATTTTCAAAAAAAGGAGTACGGTGAGGCGCGGCTTTCTTTAGGCTCATTGCTTTCCGATTATCCCCAAGATTTTTATGCTCCCATGGCCCAGTATCTTATTGGTGAATCCTATCTGGTCAATAACCAAATGAAGGATGCTCTGTTTGCTTATACGCAGGTGGGAACTCAGCACAAGAACTCTAAAATCGCTCCCTGGGCCAGTTATAAATTGGCCTGGGCCCAAAAGGAAGTGGGGGATTACCCCCAAGCCGTGCAGACGGGACAAACCTTTTTAGCCTTGTACCCTACGCATACCTTGGCTAAAAACGTGTATTTAATTCTGGGCAATAGCTTGGCTCAGCTTAAACGACAGGCTGAAGCTCTGCAGGCTTTCCAGAAAATTTTGGATTTGGCTCCTTCCAGTGAGATCGCAGAGCAATCTTTATTTTTGATTCTTAAGATGCAGTATGACCTTAAAAATTTCAGCTCGATTCTCACGTCTTATCAGTTTATTTTTCGACATCTTCCTCCGGCAAAATCTAAGTGGAGGAGCCTGTCCTATCTTTATGCTGCTGAAGCTTATTTGGCGCTGAACCAAGTGGAAGAGGCTCAAGCCCTTTATGAAACGATTCTCAAAGTGTACCCTAAGGAAATGACCGCACTTTATGCCCAGGATGGATTGGCGTGGTGTTACGGTCTTTTGGGAAGAGACCAGCAGGCCCGCAAAGCAAGGGAGGGATTGAAAGAAATGATGCAGGCGCAGCCCTCTACGTTTACTTTTGCCGGATTGAATGATTTGGGGATTGCCGACAGCTTCTATAATGATAAGGCGTATTCTGATGCCTATCAGTTTTATGACAAATTTGCCAAGGAACACCCCGATTCCCCGCAACTTTCCGTGGCCATATACCGTGCGGGGCTGTCCTTATATCACTTGAAGTACTACGGGCAGGCGGTGGAGGTTTGGCAGAGGCTTCTAGTGCAGGCCCCAGACTCTCCGGAAGCTCACCGGGCAGCCTATCAGGTAGCGGACACCCTCTTCCGGGGAGGAAAATATGCTGAGGCTACCGCCACCTATAAAAAAATTATTGAGCAATATCCCAATAGCCCCCAGCTGCCGTTGGCATTTCTGAGGTTGTCTCAAGCCGCTTTTCACGCCAAGAATGACACGGAAGTCGTCAAGCAGGCTCAAAATGTTTTGGTCAGTTTCCCCCGCGCTCCGGAAGCGAATGACGCCTTAGATTTGGTGGAAGCGGTATTAGATCGTAATCCCAAGCAAGATTTTGTCACCTTGTTTAAGGGGGTTATTCAGGCGGATCCCCGCAGTCCCATTGCGGGAGAAGTACAGTTTCGTTTGGCTCGACGTCTTTTCGAGAAAAAAGAGTACTTGGCCTCCGCCCACGAGTTTCAGCGTTTTAGCGTGGATTACACCAATCACCCTTCCTTGCCCAGGGCCCAGTTTCTGTTAGGGGAATCCAATTTCAACGTGCAGAAGTACAACGAAGCTATTCCTGCCTTCGAGCGTTTTCTAAATAATTACGGCCAGGCAGAAGAAGTGCCTTTGGCCCTGTTCCGGGTGGGGAGCGCTTACTACAACATCAAGGATTATGCCCGAGCCTCCACCATTTATGAAAGGTTGTTGGCGGAATATCCCCAGACGGAGTACAGCAAAGCGGCCCGGTTTAATTTGGCTCTTTCCTATAAAGCTTTGGGTAAATCTGAGAACGCGGAGTCGGCGTATATGCAGTATGCCGAGAATTCGGATACGCCGGAGGGCTTGAATGCTCGTTGGGAAGTTTTTTCTCTCCAGAAAGAAAGAAAAGACTACCAGGAGGCTATCAAAACGTTGGCAGAGATTCAGGCCCAAGTGAAACCGGGAACGGAGGGAGCTTTGGAAGTAGCCTATCGATTCGGCGAAATCCAGATGGCCATGGATGATATAGATAATGCTCAGAAGTCTTGGGAAAGGGCCGTGGGGATGAGACCTGCGAACAGTCCCTTCCGGCTTCAGGCCCTGGTGAAGCTGGCGGAAATCTACGAGAAAAATTCCGAGTGGAAGGAGGCTATTACGGTGTATGAGGATCTTGCGCGAAATTCAGGCCAGGCCCAAGTGGTTAAAGCTTCCCGGGAGCGAATTCAGGTGCTCAAGGGAATGACCCAATCCAGTTCCGGAAGCCCGGGCTCAAAAAGCTATCCCTCACCCAGGACAAAAAAACCTGCCTCTTCAGCTCCCAAGAATACGGTATCTCAGAAACCTGAGACCAAGCCTGCCGCCAAGGATTCCAGGGAGGATCTTCCTGGAATGAAAAGGAGCCAAACTTCGGGTTCTGCCGACAACGATGCAAAAACTCAATAATTTTTTAAAAGGAGAAAAAAACCTCTATGTCTGAAGTCCATTATATTGAAATGTTGAGGAGTAGCTTCACCCTGATCATCCTAATTTTTTGCTCCATCATTTCGGTGACGTTCACCTTGGAGAGACTGTTTTATTTCCGCCGCATTAGATTAGATCCTGCTTCCTTTTTGGCCCGAGTCAAACAGCTCATCGACGCGGGGAATTTTAAGGATGCGGCGGCTCTATGCGATCGGATGCGAGGGCCTATCCCCGTGGTGGTAAAGACAGCCATCGTCAACCACCAGAAGCCTAAGGCAGCGCTGGAGGAGTTGTTGGGCGCTATTCGTCTGGAGGAGAGGCTTAAAATGGAGAGGTTTCTGGTGGTCTTGGGAACCTTGGGAAATACGGCTCCCTTCATCGGGTTATTTGGAACGGTGGTGGGAATCATCAAAGCTTTCAGGGATTTAGCCCTGTCCGGAACTGGGGGGCCTGCGGTGGTGGCCAAAGGCATTGCGGAAGCTCTAGTCGCGACCGCGGCGGGTCTTGTGGTGGCTATTCCGGCGGTCATCATTTACAACTACTTCATGAGAAAAGTGAAGACCATCTCGACCATGATGGAGGCGATCTCGCTCAAGATATTGGTGTATCTGCAGGGCTAGGGTATTGGCGATGAAAGTTAAGGCCTTGGTCATTGATTCAGAGTTTCAGTTCCGGTTTGTGATGACATTTGTCATTCTTATCACGGTGGAGAGCGCTTTTGTCGGTGCGGCTTTCTGGAACTTAATCTTGATTCCTCAAGATTGGCAGAGACCGCATCTAGTTTTTGATTTTTTCTGGTCCCTGGTTCTATTTTTGGTTCCCTTGCTGGCCTTAAATACTTTGTTTGGTCTTTACTGGTCGGCGCTTATCGCCCGACCCTTGAAAAGATTGGAAAAGGGTTTGAAGGATTTGAGGGAAGGACACCTGGCTGCTTCGGTGGATTCGGTTCCCGGAGATGCTCTCAAAGATTTGATCGCCAGCTTTAATGAGACGATGGGGACCCTCCGGCACCTCATCACGCGGGACCGCCAGTTGGTTCTGGAGGTCGTAAAGGATTTAGAGAAAGGCCGGTCGATGGAACAGAAGCACGTAAAGGAATTGCTGCTGGGGGCGCGTAGCAAGCTGAGCATGGTCAATGCCCATTTCTTTAAAGAGGGCTCATGAAGTCCCAAAACAAGACTCGCGACCCTGGACTCGCGACTCAAGATTCTAGCAGGGTTGTGTTGGTGGTGGATGATAATCAGGACCAAAGGAATTTTTTGGAGATGTGGTTGCAGGAAAAGGGATATCGCATGGAGAAGGCCGAGAACGCTCAAAAAGCTAAGAAATATCTCAGCAAAAAAATACCGGACCTGATCCTCTTAGATCTCATGATGCCGGACATGAATGGGGTGGATCTGTGCCGTTGGATTTGCCGGCAGTTTTCCACGCGGCATGTTCCGGTGATTGTGGTCAGTTCCATTTCCGATGAGGTGACCATAAATGATTGCTTGGAGATGGGGGCGGTCAATTATGTCGCCAAACCGATTAACTACCCCGAGTTGTTGGACAAGATGAATTTGGCTCTGAATCGAACAGAAAAGAGAAAGAAGGAAAGAGGTTGAAAGTTTGTAATGTTAAAGAACGAAACTGTGAACCCTTCATAATATGGCCATGCAAACCAGTAACGGGGATGATGCGATCACCGACATCAACGTCACCCCATTGGTGGATGTGTGCTTGGTGCTGGTGATCATTTTCATGGCGGTGGCCCCCTTCGCGGTGCAGGCCGGGATTAAGGTATTGGAGTCCCGGGCCAAGGCCGGGGTAGGGAAAGTGACTGCCAGTGAAAATGTCCAGGTGCGTTTGAGAAAGAATGGAACCTTGACCGTAAACGGAAGACCCTCTTCTTTCCCTAGGCTTTTTCAGGATGTGGAGGGAGCTTTGTCGGCCAGCCGGGATAAAATGGTCATCATCACCGCAGATGATTCTAATAAGGTGGGGGATGTGGTCAACATGATGGACACCTCTAAGCAGGCAGGGGCGGAGAAGGTAGCTATCATGAAGGCGGAATAGGATGAAAGCCAGTTCAGAGAATGCGGAAGATGTGATTGTAGGAATCAATGTAACGCCACTGGTGGATGTGTGTTTGGTGTTAGTGATCATTTTTATGGTGACGGCCCCCATGTTTAGCGATCCCATATTTAAAGTCAAGCTTCCTCAAGCGCGCACCCAGGAGGGGGAAGAGAAGGATAAGATTGTCATTAGTATTTCTTCGCAAGGACGATTGGCGGTGGGAGAGAAAGAAGTGAAAGATAAGGAAGAGCTGGGGCGAGAGCTTCAGGTTAGGATGGCTCAAAGTGCGGATCGTTATGTCGTTATCAAAGCGGACGAAGAGGCGCTGCATGGGGCATTGATCGATATGATGTACCGGGCGAAGGAAGCGGGAGCCCGCTCGCTCACGATTGCGACGGAAAGGAAGAAGTGAATGGATAGAACTTTAAACGTCTCACTCGGGATGTCGGTAGGGCTGCATATAGGACTTTTTGGATTCTATATTTACACTATTACCATGGGACCCAAGACAGCCACCAAAATTATTTCTAATGTGGATTTATTAATTCCCTCTCCCGCGCATAAAGAAATGACGGTTCCTGCGGCACGTCCACAACCCCCCAGCACCTGGAATTTTCTGAAGATGGCGCTGCCGCAACTGCCCACCGTGCGTGAAATGCAGGTGAAGATTCCGGAGGTTCAGCGTCAAGTCAAGATGCCGGAGTTGCTTCAGGAGAAATCCGGTCGTCTCGATTCAAAGATGGATATGCAGATGGCTCTTTCTAAGAAAAGCATGGCTTTGGCCGAGGCGGCTGCTAAGGATATGACGCATCGTTCGAATGTGCCCATGGCGGCGTCTCTGCAGTTGGAAGAGGTGGGGGCGCACCGTGTGCCCACATTACCTTCCGATTTGACCATGGAAAACTCCAATCTTCCCGCTTTTAAGCCCAACTCTATTCAGGAGGTAAAGTCCTTTGTAGCCCAGCAAAGGACGCGTCCGGTAGAAACAGCTCCCCTGCAAGAGGCTTCGGGATCAGTTCCCTCATCCCGGTCGGGATTGGGAAAAATAGCCGACATGCTCTCGGCTCCTTCTCTTCAATTGCAGGGGCAGCAACAGCCCTCGGGTTTTGTGCGACCCAAGGTAGAACCAGCTTTTCCTACATTGCCTCAAAAAAGGGCGACTCTCGATGTTACGGTTAAGTCTAAACCGGTGGAGATAGCGGGTCCCCTTTCCCATCGTAAAGTATTGAAAGCGCATGTCCCACCCTTTCCTCGTTGGGCCAGGGATAGGGGAATTCTGGAAGCGGCTGTTTCAATCCGATTTTTTGTGTCCCGGGATGGGCGTGTACTGCCCAATATGACCGTGGAGAGGGGATCTGGGTACGGGACTTTAGACCGGTTGGCCATGGACGCACTAAAAAATTGGGTGTTTGCTCCTGCTGATTCGGACCGTGAATGGGGAGTTATTACGTTTAAATTTGTGCTGGAGTAGGAGGACGTGAATATGATGCGATTTTTTTATCGAATAAACGCGAATAAGATGTATTTGGTCGTTAGCGCTTTATTCGTGTTGAGCTCAACGACTGGGTGGTCCCAAAATACTCCTAAGCCTATTGAAAAAAAAGCCGGTGAGCTAGAGGACGTGGTCATCAAAGGGGAAGGGACACAGGGGATGAGCACCAGCAAACCCCCCATTGATGTTAAGGTAAATCCTTATGAAACGATTGTAGATTCTTTAAAGCCCGATGAATCTCTTTTGTTGGCTGAATCTCCCATGACATTTACTTGGAGGAGGAGCCATCCCGATCTTCTTCGTAGCCGTCGCGTCATTCAACCTTGGCGTGCCAGTTTTAATGAACAATCTGACCTGCGTTTCCAACCCTTTAGGAAACTCTCTGAAATCTTGCGTCGGTCTATTAGCCTTAGGGAAGCCAAGAAATATCAGTGGAGTCTTACCATCGCTGATGAGGAAGGAAAGGTGTTCCAGCGTTTTGAAGGAAAAGGGGAGCCCCCCGAGGAGCTTTCCTGGACAGGTCAAAACGATCAGGGGGAATGGATCAAGGCAGGACATGCCTATTCTGCGGTCTATCTCTTTGTGGATCCTTCTGGAGCTCCTCACACGGGAGTGGGTCATCCTTTGCAGTTTAAAGGAATCGTTCATCAAGAGGAGAGCGGGCTTTTCATCAGCCTAGACTCTTCGATTCTTTTCGGCCCCGCTAAGGAGTCAGACGCCATTGTCAGTCCAGGAGGGGAGAATATTCTCCGGTCCACTTCCGATGTGATCAAGCGGCGGTATTTCGGCTTTCCCGTTCGGGTGCGTGCCTACGCCAAAAATACCTCCGCGGCGGATGCCCAGGCTAAAATGGTTAAGGAATATCTTTTATCGGAATTGATGATCTCTCCTCAAAATATCGCGGTGGAAGGATATTCTTCTTCTTTCTCAGAACAGCGGGTGGACGTTTTAATGTTGAACCGGTAGTTTCCTTTATTCTCTCCAACTTTTATCAAGGCTCGGCCAGATTCCGAGGGGTTCCGGACCGCAGGGTGAGGTCGACCCTCTCTCCCTATTTTGGTATGATAGCCATGAAAGCCAA
>JACQJM010000065.1 GCA_016205045.1 Elusimicrobiota bacterium
GGGATTCCTAATTAATCCAAAATCGGCAATCTAAAATCTAAAATAGGTTAGGTGCTGGGAGCCAATTCTTTTGCTGCCTTAGCTGATTCCTTCGAGGGAGAGGACTTTTCAGAATTTTTTCCCGATACTACCGTCTCCTCCTCCTCCACACGAGCCATTTTGCCGGTGAGACGCCTTAAGTAGTAGAGTTTGGCCCGGCGAACACGACCACTCTTGACCACTTCCAATTTTTCTAGACGAGGGGAATGGAGAGGAAATGTTCTTTCCACCCCAACACCGAAAGACATTTTGCGCACGGTAAACGTCTCCGAGATACCCATCCCTCGTTTTTTAATCACGGTACCCTCGAAAGTCTGTATTCTCTCACTATCTCCTTCCACCACCCGCAGATGAACTCGTATAGAGTCGCCCGACTTAAAAGATGGGATTTCTGACTTGGTCATTGATCTCTCCTATTAGACGCTAATCGATTTTGATTTTGCTTCCTGGATCCTTTTTGTTTTTGTGAGTAAATCCGGACGTAAACTTTTGGTAAGCTTAAGAGACTGACTTTCGCGCCAGGTGGCGATCTCCTGATGATCACCGTTTAAGAGCAGGGAGGGAACTCGTCTGCCTCTCCAAACTTGGGGACGAGTAAAATGAGGAGATTCTAAGCGTTTTGCCGCAAAACTCTCCTCGCGGGTCGCCTCTACATCCAAGACCCCAGGAAGCAGCCTGGCTACCGCATCCACTAGGACCATGGCAGGAATTTCTCCTCCCGTCAACACATAATCTCCGATGGATAGAACAAGATCTACGCCTTTTAAAAATCTTTCATCCACACCTTCGTAATGACCACAGACCAAAATGAGATGTTGTTTTTGAGATAGCTTTTTTACCTGGGATTGTTCCAGCGGTTTTCCTTTGGGCGATAAATAAACCACCCAAGAACTCTTTTTTTTTACCTGCCGGACCGCACGGAACAAAGGTTCCGCTTTGAGCAACATCCCCTTCCCGCCTCCGTAGGGTCGATCGTCCACAGTGCGATGCGCATCCTCGGTAAAATCTCGAGGATTTACAAAATTAATTTTTAGAGCCTCTTTCTGTTGAGCCTTTTTTAGAATACTCCAATCAAAAGGCCCTTGAAACATCTCAGGAAAGAGCGTGATGATGTCTATTTGCATAGGTAACGACGGTTTAAAGTTTACAGTTTACAGTGGGCAACAAATAAATGCCGTAAACCGTAAACAGTATTTACTGTTTTGGCTGAACGCAAAGCTCCGCTTTGTGTTCAAGCAATCTCCAGGAACACTTTCTTATTCGAGCGAGCCGCTTCCGCCGAAAGCAGAGAGCGTATGGCCTTGATCACCTTTCCCTGTTTTCCGATGATCTTGCCTTTATCTTCTTCGGAGACTTTTAGCATGAGCTTAACCACGCCTCCCTCTTCCACCGGCTCCACCGAAACATCATCCGGGTGGTCCACCAACGCCTTGGCCAAAAAGAGAACCAATTCTTTCATGCATCCTCCTATTTTTTATCAACAGAAACCTTAGCGGATTTGAGTAAAGAACCTACTGTTTCCGAAGGTTGAGCCCCGACACCCAGCCAATACTTTAAGCGCTCCTCTTTCAGATGCAGCTTATCCTTTACTTTATCCGCTCGTGGATCATAAGAACCCAACACTTCTAAGGCGGCACCGCGAGGACCTCTCTTTTTCTCGACAGCCACCACCCTAAAATGGGGATGCTTAGGTTTGCCCACTCTTTGAAGCCTAATGACTACTGCCATGTTTCCTCCTTATCGTACGTTAGCGCGTAAGCTCGTTAGAACGTAAGCAGGCTTTGCTCACAAGCTCACTTGCTCCCGTGCTTACAGTCTTTGACTGCTTGTCGCAAAGACTGAATTGCTTTCAAGGGATCTTTTGTTTGAAAAATGGCGCTTCCTGCCACCAACGAATCTGCCCCTGCGCAAGCTGCCAATCCCGCCGTTTGAAGATTGATACCCCCGTCTACTTGCAACCATAGGGGAAGCTTTTTTCTTTTAATTTCCTGACGTGCCTGCTTTACCTTAGACAACATATCCGACAAAAAGACTTGTCCTCCAAAACCCGGTTCCACCGTCATCACCAAAAACAGATCTAGGAGGGGGAAGTAGGACAAGGCACGACGCAAAGAGGTTTTGGGACGAATAGCTAAACCCGCCTTGACACCCAATTTCCGGATGGAACGCAAAACTTCTGCCGGTTTCGGGCAAGCCTCCAGATGCACCGTAATTAAATCAGACCCTGCAGCAGCAAACCGGGATAAAAATTGCCAGGGTTTAAAAATCATCAAATGAGCATCCAAGGGCAAGGCTGTAGAACGATCCAATGCCGCGACAATATCCGGCCCAAAGGTCAAATTCGGCACAAAATGCCCATCCATTACATCTACCTGAATCCAGTCGGCTTCTTTCTCCACCTGACGAACAGACTTGCCTAAGCAGGCGAAATCGGCCGCCAAAACCGAAGGAACAATCTTAACATGACCGTTGGGCCGCCCGATCCTCATTTTAGATTTTAAATTTTGGATTTTGGACCTTTGAAGCATCTTATGAATCCAAAATCGGAAATCCTAAATCTAAAATCATGGGATTTCTCTTTCCTCCACCAAAATACCATTGACAAAGATGCGAACTTTAGCGCTACCGCTTTGAGGAATATCCAAATCAACCTTAGATCCCGGAGCCCTCAACCCATTGAACACTTCTCTTTCTCCAGACTGATCCACCAAAACAATTCGGATAAGACTGTCAGAACCACCCTGAGAAACCTCGTAATGCAGGTGTTTCATAGAGGCCGGGTTGGAGGTGCCTTTCATGTTTCCGCTCACCACGAATTTGATTTCTGTTTCACGAGACACCACTACATCGGGCTGGGGCTGTTGACTCAAGACTATTCCATTAGGAAATAAAGAGTCACGGTCCGAGCTTACACGGATGGAAAAACCTCCTTCCTTGGCCCAATGAGAAGCTTCTTGAATCTGCTTTTGGCGAAAATCGGGCATCAGGGTGATCCCTAAAGGAGGGGGACCAGCCGAAATCACCGTACTCACCAAAGCATTATTCATGGCGCTGGATTCTGCATTGGGATCCTGAGATAGCACCATACCCTTTTCCACATGCAAGGAGTAAGATTCACTCACCTCTCCCAATAATAGTTGGCGTTGTCTCAATAACAACTCAGCGTTTCTCAAAGGCAATCCCACCAGATTGGGAACGAAAACGGTCTCACCCCCCTGGCTGACCACCACTCGGATGATTTTTCCTTCTCGCACGACAATTCCAGGAGGAGGGGTTTGTCTCAAAATAGAGCCAATGGGTACAGAACTGTTGAATTCGCTGGCTTCTTTTCGAAGGGCCAATCCCAAGGGAGATAACATCTCCAACGCTGATGCCCGGTGAACCAACGCTTGAAAAAGGCAAAGAGCCCATAGAAGAATTTGACCCATCAGACCCAACATTCACCCGACTTGCAGGTGGTTTTTCAACTGAAATTCAAACGGCTGCCGAAGTAGCCCAAAAACTGTCTTTTGCACAGAAAACCGACCCCTATGATGA
>JACQJM010000085.1 GCA_016205045.1 Elusimicrobiota bacterium
ATTCTTCAATTGCGTCTGGCCCTGCTTAACGATCGGTGGGACTATCTGTGGGCAGGTTGCGGTGGGTCCGCATGAATTCACCTACAAATCTTCCCCGCACCCCTCCGTTGTTGATAATATCCGATCGGATATGATAAAGTTTCTTCCCCCATGTTTCTGCTCATTTTACTTTGTGTCGCGCTCATCCTGGCTCTGGCATGGAGCCTAAAAGAACTCTACGCACTAAAAAAGAAGTCCCCCTACTCCACTTCTTCCTCTTCAGCCGCGTCCGCAGATTCGGGGGGCTGGAAAAAACTTGATGAGCTTTTAACCACTCTCTTGGGGTTGCACGAAATGGGCATGACGGTTACCGGCAACATCTCCCAAGAACAGTTCTGCAAAGCCGTTCTGGAAAACGCCATGCGGTTGATGAACTCAAACCGAGCCTCCGTGATGATTCTCGACCCTAAAACCAACGAGCTAAAAATTTTAGCCTCTAAAGGTCTCTCCGGCTCCGTCGTGGAGAGCTTCCGTTTAAAACCGGGAGAGGGAGTTGCCGGCAAGGCATTTGAATCCGGAGAGAGTATCTTCATTGAAAATCCCAATAAAGATACCCGATACACCCCCCATGGTTCTTCCTCCGAATCCCAAGAACCTTTTATCTCCATCCCTCTTCGGGTCAAAAATAAATCGGTGGGGGTACTCAACCTGCATTCCACGAGCGAGACCGAACCCTTCAACGACTACAACCTCAAATTCCTCACCATTCTGGCCGGGGAAGCCGCCATCACCCTAGAAAACCTGGACCTCTTTGACAGCCTACAAACCTTCTATCTGGACCTGGTCCAAACGCTGGCCCGGGCCATTGACTCTAAGGACTCTTATACCCACGACCATGCGGATCGTGCCCGCCAGAAAGCGCGGCGCATCGCACAAGAATTGAAGCTTCCGGAACAAATGATACGTTACATCGAGTATGCGGCACTATTACATGATGTGGGGAAGATCGGCATCGCCGATTCCATTTTACTCAAGCCGGGTAAACTTACTGCCGAAGAATATGAAGAGATGAAAAAACACCCCGCCATCGGACATCAGATATTGGCTCCCGTCAAATCTCTTGGGCCCGTAGCTCAGATGGTCTTGTACCACCAAGAATGGTTCAACGGCCAGGGTTATCCGGACGGTCTCAAAGGAGAAGAGATTCCTCTAGGAGCGCGGATCGTGGCCACCATAGATGCCTGGGATGCGATGACTTCGGACCGTCCTTATCGCAAAGCCTTATCACGAGAAAAAGCTATCTCCGAGCTAAAGAAAGGGGCAGGCACCCAGTTCGATCCCAAAGTGGTGGATATTTTCCTAAGGGTCGAGGAAAAAGAATGGAAAGGAGAGACGGATGCTGACCATCATCCCGACCCCGCTGGGCAACCTCAAAGACATCACGCTTAGGGCGCTAGAAAGCCTCAAGGAAGCCGAAGCCATTCTCTGCGAGGATACCCGCCGCACTCGTCACCTTCTCTCCGCTTTTCAGATCCAAAAACCGCTCTACCGTTATCAAGATTACCACCCCAGGAACCAAGAAAAGATTTTGGAACTATTAAGGTCCGGCAAAAAACTCGCCCTGGTTTCGGATGGGGGAACACCGGTCATTTCCGATCCGGGAGCAAAGCTGATAGCCCGGGTGCGGGAAGAGAAACTTCCCCTGACCGTGCTGCCGGGGCCTTCGGCGGTGGTCACGGCGGTGGCTGGATCGGGATTTCCTGGAGATGCGTTTCTGTTTCTTGGTTTTTTACCTCGCTCTCTCGGGAAAAGAAAAAAAATCCTCACCCAAGCAAAATCCCTGGGTCTTACCCTTGTTCTCTTTGAATCTCCTTACCGCTTGATCTCTTTACTGGAATCGGCCTTGGAAATTTTTGAACCCACCACCCAAGCTGTCGTGGCCAGGGAACTGACCAAAGTTTATGAAGAATGGATTCCTGCGAATCTCCAGGAGATTTATCAGACCCTTAAAAAAAGAAAGGAAATTCTGGGAGAATGTATTCTCTTGATAGGACCTCCCAAGAAATGACCGCCCAACTCGTCCCCTGCACACAACACCACATTCCTCCTCCCATGCTACCGCATGTTGTGGATTCTCTACGGCGAGGAGACCTGATCCTATTTCCCACCGATACGGTCTATGGGATAGGAGGAAATGCATTAGATTCTCACGTATTTCGACGCTTAACCCAAGTCAAATCTCGTCCATCTTTTAAACCCCTTCCCATTTTGGTACATTCTATAGAAAGTGCCAAGCGTTGGGTTGTCTGGACTCCTCAGGCGGCAGTCTTGGCTCAGAAGTTTTGGCCGGGCCCTCTCACCTTAGTCCTAGATTGCTCTGAGGAAGGGAGGAAAATCAGTCACGGATTTAATACGCTGGGTATCCGAGTTCCCAATTTTCCAGCCCTCTTGGAACTCCTTCGTACCGCCGACCTCCCCCTTGCCTCCAGCAGCGCCAATCCATCGGGGAGCGGCGCCACAGGAGATGGCAGTGGCATCGCCAAAGAGTTGCAGGACCAGGCAACCTACTTTCTGAACGCAGGAAAAACATTAGGAATCGAATCGACCGTGGTGGATCTGACAAATCCCAGCGGCAAACTATTGAGATGGGGGGCCATCCCCGAAAGCGAGATCCGAAGCGTTCTGGATTCCGCATGAAAATCTTGTTTGTCTGCACGGGAAATACTTGCAGAAGCGTGATGGCGCATCAAATGCTCAAGAAAATGCTGGCGGATAAAAATCTGAAGGAGCCTCAATGGGAGGTCCGATCCTGTGGCGTGGCTGTCTGGACGGATATGCTCATTCCACCCATAGTTTTAGAAGTGTTAGAGTCACACGGCATCCCAAGATTCCATTACCGACCTACACCCATCGACCAGAAATTGGTGGACTGGGCAGATCTGATTTTGGTCATGACCTGGGGACACTTAAATGGAATACAAACAAACTATCCCCAGGCTAAACAAAAAACCTATCGCCTCAAAGAATTTGCAGGATTAGAAAAACCTTGGGATATTCCGGACCCCATAGCACAAGACGAAACTATCTATCGCGCCTGCCTCGAAGAAATCCAGAAAGGCCTGAAGGGGGTATGGGAAAAATGTATACCCAACTGAAAAAACAGGACCCGCAAGTCTATCACGCCCTTCTGGAAGAAACCCAGAGACAGGCCTGGACCCTGGAATTGATCGCTTCCGAAAATTATACCTCAGAGGCTGTGCTGGAAGCTCAAGGGTCGGTACTCACCAATAAATACGCAGAAGGGTATCCCGGCAAAAGGTACTATGGGGGATGCGCCTTCGTTGATCAAGTGGAAACCTTGGCGATGGAACGCGCTAAAGCCCTTTTTGGCGCAGAACACGCCAATGTCCAGCCCCACTCCGGAACACAGGCCAACATCACCGTGTACTTGGCTCTTCTAAATGCGGGAGACACCGTGCTGGGACTCAATCTTGCCCACGGCGGCCATTTATCCCATGGTCATCCACTCAATTTTTCTGGGAAATTCTTCAAGATCGTCCCCATGAACGTGCATCGGGATACCGAAACTCTCAACTATGAAGAGGCTGAATCCTTGGTGGATCAACACAAACCTCGATTGATTCTGGTGGGAGCCTCCAATTACTCGCGCATCTTTGATTGGGAAAGATTTAGAAAAATGGCGGATAGTGTAGGAGCCTATCTGGTGGCCGACATTGCTCATTACGCCGGATTGATCGCCGCCGGGCTCTACCCGTCCTCCGTTCCTTGGGCCGACTGCTCCACCTCCACCACCCACAAAACGCTTCGAGGACCTCGTGGAGGACTCATTCTTTCCCGCACAGCGCATGCTGCCGCAGTAGACAAGACAAATTTTCCCGGCAATCAAGGAGGACCCTTGATGCATGTGATCGCCGGAAAAGCCGTTTGCTTCGGAGAAGCTCTAAAACCTTCCTTTAAAAAATATCAGGCGCAGGTGCTGAGCAACAGCCGCCATCTAGCCAAAGCCCTTCAAGATAGAGGTTTTCGAATCGTTTCCGGCGGGACAGACTGTCATCTTTTTTCTGTGGATCTGCGCTCTAAAAATCTGACCGGCAAAGAAGCGGAAGAAACCCTGGATAAAGCGGGGATCACTGTGAACAAAAATGCCATTCCCTACGATCCTCAAAAACCATTTATTGCCAGTGGGATTCGCATCGGAACCCCTGCGGTGACCACCCGCGGGATGAAAGAGCGAGAGATGGAAATGATTGCGGAATACATCACCGAAGCCCTGGTCCACAAAAGCGAGGATCGTTTTTTAAAGGGAATGACCAGCAAAGTAAAGGGACTGTGCAAAAAATTCCCGATCTATCCGAATCATCTTAAATGATCCCGCACCTTTTGATTGTAGGCACGCAGAGGTGACCGTTCAAGCGGTGGGATGTTAAGGTTTCTGGAGTAAGGAAAAAGCAAAAGACGGCGGTGGGATACGGACTACCCTGCGTGCCCGTAGTTCCCCCCGGATGGATGTCGTCATTGAAGTGTAGAGTTTGAAGCTAGTGGTGTGGAGTCGATTGGGTTAGCGATGAGATTAAACTTGGGACAATCAAAAGGTGCGGGATGTTAGCTCAAATTCTTATTGCGGACGATGATCCGGCCTTCGCCAGCCTCCTCCAAGAATATCTGGAAAAAAAGGGACATCGCGTGATTGTGGCCTATGATGGCCTCGAGGCGACCCTTAAGGCGCACGAACACAAGCCCCACCTTATTTTGTTGGATATCCAAATGCCGGGGGCCTATGGCTCCACCGTTTATCGCAATCTTCAAGAAGACAAGGAGACAGTTTCTATCCCCGTGCTGTTTATTTCTGCCATGCTCACCCAAGAGATGATGGCGAGAATTCCTTCGGGACCTCAGGTCCGCTTTCTCAAAAAACCCTTTCCCTTGTCGCGCCTGGATGAGTTGGTAAAGGAGTTATTGCCGATGGGAGGGTATGTACCTTAAAGACAGTTCTAAGTTCTAAGTTCTAAGTTATGAAAAATAAAGAACCGATAAAGATTGGGATCATCGGGGGCAGCGGGCTTTACAACATGAGGGACCTCCAGGAGGTCCGAGAAATTGCTGTTCATACTCCCTTTGGAAATCCTTCCGACAAACTCATCACCGGAAGAATTTCGGGGATCCGTTGCGTTTTTCTGCCCCGCCATGCGCGGGGGCACCGTATCCTTCCCTCTGAAATCAACCAGCGTGCCAATATCTATGCATTGAAATCGTTAGGAGTAGAACAAATTCTATCCGTGGGAGCCGTGGGCTCACTCAAAGAAGAACTAGCCCCACGCCATTTTGTTTTTCCTGATCAGCTGGTGGATGAAACAAAAGGGAGAACTCCAACGTTTTTCGGCCAAGGAATCGTGGCACACGTTTCTTGGGAAGAGCCCTTTTGCCATGACCTTTCTCAACTTCTTTACGAAACTTCTTCTCCGATGGGTGTTCCCTCCCACCTGGGAGGGACTTACATTTGCATGGAGGGTCCCCAGTTTTCCACCAGAGCGGAATCAGAATACCACCGAAAAATGGGTTATTCTATTATTGGCATGACGGCCTCACCCGAGGCCAAGCTGGCACGGGAAGCAGAGATATGTTATGCCACCGTGGCCTTAGTGACCGACTATGACGCCTGGAAAGAGGGAGAAGAGGTGTCCGTTGAAAAAGTGGTGGAAAATCTCCAAGCCAATATCAATAATGTACAGCGCCTTATTCTCCAAGCACTGCCCAAAATGATTGTGCGCTCCAAGACCTGCGACTGCGGACAGAGCATGCGACACGCTGTTTTCACTCAACCTGGAGCGATGAACAAAGCCACCTACAAAAAGTTGAAACTATTGATCGGAAATTACGTAAAACCCAAATGATTCCCCACCCTCCTCTTAAAGAACCTTCCTCAAGCCAATTAACTTCTTTCTTGCGTCAAATTCCCAAGGTAGACCTTCACTGTCACCTCGATGGATCGCTGCGGGTTAAAACCATCCTGGATCTGGCCCGAGAAACACAAGTGAAACTTCCCGCAAACAACATAAAGGATCTGACCTCCTTTGTTCAGGTTTCTCCCACCTGTCAATCCCTTTCCGAATTCCTCCAGGTATTCTACGTTCTCTACCCCCTACTGAGAACCCCGCAAGCCATTGAACGTGTGGCCTACGAACTATGCGAGGATTGTGCTAAAGACAATATCCGATACGTGGAGGTCCGTTTTGCTCCTATGTTGAATGCACACGACAAATTTTCGATTGAAGACGTGTTGAACTCCGCCCTAAAAGGGCTCGCCCGCGGTGAAAAAAAATGGGGGGTCCAAGCGGACGTTGTGGTTTGTCTTTTTCGGTCTCACAGCACCAAGGAAAATCGAAAGGCGTTCGAAGCAGCAAAACATTTTTGGGCTTCTACGCCCACTTCAGGGCCACGCGTGGTAGGCATCGATTTGGCCGGAGATGAAGCCAGGCATCCCACCCTTGAGTTTTCCGAGTTCTTCGAAGAGGCGCGCTCCCTAGGCATTCCCACCACTTGCCACGCTGGCGAAACGAAGGGAACGGAAAACTTAAAGGCAGCGTTGGAACTCCGCGTGCAGAGAATTGGCCACGGAATTCATCTCATGGAAGATCAAAAACTTCTTAAACAAGTGGTGGAACGCCGGATCCCCTTGGAAATCGGAATTACTTCCAATGTTCGCACAAAAACCGTATCCCATCTGCAAGCTCACCCGGTTCGCGCCTTTCATGATGCTGGAGTTCGCGTTTCTTTAAATACAGACGATAGAGGCATACTTGGAATCGATCTGACCCACGAATACGGGATGGCGGTCTCTTTGGGTTTTCAGCCGAAAGAATTGATCCAGATCGGCCTGGAATCTATTGAACATCTCTTTATCACCCCAGAAGAGAAAATGGGTCTTAAGGAAAAATTCCAATCAGAAATAGTTCGGCTGAATAAAAGGTTACAGAATTGAATGATTATAAAATCCGCAATTATTCAAAAACTCATTGGGGCCGCTAAGCAAGCCATCCCATCAGCTTACTGTCCCTATTCCCATTATCCCGTAGGAGCTGCCGTTCTGATGGGGTCAGGCCGTATCTATAGGGGATGCAATGTAGAAAACTCCTCCTTCGGTCTCACTTGCTGTGCGGAAAGAGTAGCCATCTTTAATGCCATCAGCCAAGGAGAGAAAGAAATCAAGGCTCTCTGCATCGCGGCCAGATTCGCGAAACCCTGTGGCGCTTGTCGGCAAGTTTTATGGGAGTTTGGATCTAAGGACACCCTGGTCCTCTGCATTCACCTCGATCCCATCAGAAAAAAGCAAAGAATTTCTAGGGCCAAGATGTCGCACCTGCTTCCCCAACCTTTCAACCCTTCAGAGGCAGGACTATAAAAGCAGGGATGAGAGATGTGTTATGAGATATGAGCAACTTTAAAAATCCCAAGAAGAAGAGTGCCTTCAAAGAACTCATCCCTCATCCCCCATCCCTCATCACTGATATTGCGGATTGGATGAGAAAAACCGATCTCGTGGAAGTAGCCTGGAAAAAAGGGAGCAAAAGCATGGCCGTTTGCCTCTCCGGTTCTACGCCTTCTGCTCATATTCCCTCCACTCCCAGCACTCCCGTCTGCTCACCTTTCGTGGGAATCTTCCACTTTAATCGGCCGGGAGAGGCGTCTTCAGTTAAATCAGGCAGTCCTGTAAAAACAGGAGACATTCTGGGATGGATTGACGCCGGCCCGCTCTCTCATCAGATCCTTTCTCCCTCCTCTGGAAAAATAAATCGGTTGTTTATTGAGGAGGGCCAGCCGATTCAGTATGGCCAGCCTCTTTTTGTAATAGAATGAGCGACGCCTCTATTTCGTGTCCTAAATGCCAGCACAGCCCACAACCAAATTCCACTAACCGTTGTGATCAGTGCGGATCATTTTTAAATAAAATCTGCGCCGATTGCAGATTCGCAAATTCCTTTGCCAAAAACTATTGTGATCAGTGCGGGGAATTCCTTGTTGTTAAATCCTCTTCCCAAGCAGACAACTCTTCTTCTTTTGTTCCAACTCCCGTCATGGCGCCCATTCCCCCTCCTGGGGACTCCGACCCCGAAACAGACAGTTTCATTTCCAAGCCTCCGCCACCTTCTCCA
>JACQJM010000076.1 GCA_016205045.1 Elusimicrobiota bacterium
CTCTATCACGCTGCGCCCATTGAGATCTACGACATTGACCTTGGTCACTTCCTGGGAGAACACAAGTTGTTGGTCATATTGAGAAGGACTGACCATCAGGGCTCGGCCTCCCTTCGATTTCAAACCACCAGAGTTCGTTAATGTGACAAGTGGGGTGTCCTCCTTAATAGGAGGCTCAATGCTCGCTCCCCCTACACGGGGCATCGGAGGATCAGACGGGACGGACGACTGGACCGCTCTTCCGGAAACGGTCACGGCATTGGCCAAAACGCATCCGTACACCTTGCTGGTACCCGTGATGCTTAGGGAAGAATTTGGAGCGAAGAGATTGTAGTAGCTTTCCGAATTTCCTGAATCGGTCAGTGTTTGTGCGCCATTGACATATATCCAAGCGGTTCCAATTGTCCCCGTACGAATGAACGACGCGCTCCCTCCGGTGATGCTCAGAGGACCGTCGAGATAAATCGTAACCTGGCCCGAACCCACAGAGAGAGTCGACTGGCCTGACAAGGTTATGCCCCTTAAATAGTAGATTCCCTGCGACAGGGTCAGGCTCTGACCACTACTTAAAACAAGCGCTCCAGCGGAAAGATAATCGCTTGGAATTGAGGCGTTGTTGTTGGTGGATTGGGCATAGGCGAAAGCGGCGGCTAAATCGAAGCCGGGATTCGGCATCGCCGGATTGAAGTAGATCCACGATTTTCCAGAAGTAAAATTGCTCGAGCTGCCGCTCCAAAAAGGAGAGTAGGCATTGCCATCGATGAGGGCACCTCCGCTGGCACTTATCAATCTTTGAGACCACACGTCACCCCCGATTTTAATGCTGCCTGAAACACCCACATTGTCCACGCCAAAGGCCGCCTTGCTGAGATAACCGCAGGTTCCTGAGGGAGGAGCGATAAAGGTGACGGTAAAACTTGTCGTTCTCGTTACAGATCCAGCCGTTCCCGTAACTGTGATCGTGTAAACTCCGGGGGGGATATTGGTCAGGGTGAGTATGGTGGAACAGGTGGTACTCGGGGTACAACTCGCAACATTAAAAGATGCCCCTATCCCCGCGGGTAGATCCGTTAGATTCGCAACCGAGAATGTAACCGGTTGTGCTGTCCCGGACTGTCGTGTGGCGGTGATCGTATTGATCACGCTCGTCCCTGTGATAGATTTAGTCCCAGCATTAGATAAAGAGAAATTAAAAGGATTGCTCACCGTTACCCCAATGTCATGGGAACCCCATTGGCCGGCCGTATCTTGGGCGTTGGCCGTCAGGGTGTGAAGCCCATCGCTGGGTATGGATAGATTTGCGGTCCAGGAGATTGTTCCAGGGATAGGTGTCCGGGGGAGATACACCTGATCTGCTCCATCTACCTGAATATACATGTCTGCCACCCCTATGTCATCAGAGGCGGTTCCTGAAATGGTGAAATTACCCGAAACCGTGGCCCCATTGGCTGGCGAGAGGATACGGATGGTGGGAGAGTTATCGCAGGCTGGTGTGGCGGCGTTGACAGGACTGCTCTGAGAAGACTCATTGCCTGCGTTATCCACGGCCGAGACCGAGTAAGAGTAGCTTGTGGATGCGGCCAATCCTGTATCGGAAGCGGAGAGGCCGGGGGTTAATACTTGTGTTAAAAAAACATTGTTGCGGAAGAGATTGTACCCTTTAAGCCCCGATCCGCCGGTGTCTGAAGAGGAGTTCCAGGCAAGGTCGATCTGGCTGCAGCTAGAGGCAGAAGCGGATAGTCCTGCAGGCACAGAAGGCGGTGTGGTATCAGGTACTGTGATCGATATGCTCGCTGAACCTATTAAGCCTACTGCGTCCTTAGCCCGGGCGGTGATGCTGTGAGATCCGAACGATAGGGCGCCCTGCGAGAAGGACCAGTTGGGTGAAGTATAGGAGGCTGGGCTGAAGGCCCCTCCATCCACCGCTAATTCCACTAGGGTCACTCCCACGTTATCGGCTGCGGTGCCTGAGATAGTGAAGGGGCCGGAAATGTTGGCTCCATTGGCTGGCGAAAGGATGGCGATGGTGGGGGGAGTGTTGTCTACTGTGATGATAATGGGATTTGAAGTGGTGGGGTTTCCCGATGCATCCCAAGCGGTAGCGGTCAGAGTGTGGTTCCCATCGGATAGGGAAAGGAAACGGCTCCACGAGTTTGTTCCTGTGGCTGTTTGGGAAGGTCCTCCATCCACTTGAATTTTTACGCTTACCACTCCCACGTTATCGGCTGCGGTGCCTGAGATGGTGAAGAGTCCGAAAATGTTGGCTCCATTGGCTGGCGAAAGGATGGCGATGGTGGGAGGTGTAGTGTCCGGGCAGGCTGGGGTGGCAGCGCTGACAGGACTGCTTTGGAGAGATTCATTGCCCGCATTATCTATTGCCGATATCGCGTAGGAATAATTGGTGGATGGGGAAAGTCCTGTATCGGAAGCGGAGAGGCCAGGGGTTAATACTTGTGTTAAAAAAACATTGTTGCGGAAGAGATTGTACCCTTTAAGCCCCGATCCCCCGGTGTCCGAAGAGGAGTTCCAGGCAAGGTTTATCTGACTGCAGCTGACGGCGGAAGCGGATAGTCCTGCGGGCACAGAAGGCGGTGTTGTGTCAAGTGTCGTAAAGGTACCATCCCCTGAGATTCTTAAATTGCCTACCGCATCCCTAGATTTTACCCTGAAGTGGTAGAGAGTAAATCCTGCCAGGCCGGAGAGGGTTTGAGAATGGGAAGTCACCCGAGTCGAAATAACGGCTGTGGCAGAGCCGTAAGAAGTGGATATTCCATACTCCACCTGGGAATTAGAGGGTTCGTCTGTGGTCCAGGAGATGGTGGCGGAGTTCTGACTTATGCCCGAAGCGCCCACTCCCGAAATGGCAGGGGGGGTATTGTCTATGGTCACATTGACGGGGGCGGATGTGGTGGTATTGTCGGCGGCATCCCTAGCCACCGCGGTGAGGGTGTGCGGCCCATCGGAAAATGAATTTGTGTTGAAAGGGATACTGATCGTGCGCGGAGAGTTCAGAACAGGGGTAACGGATATCTCAGACCCTAGATTAGTTTCATCCACCTTCCATTGAATTCCCACCACCCCCACATCATCCGAATAAGTAACGGAGAGACCCGTTCCGCTTCCTGCCATAAGGGCTCCTTCCGATGGATTGATGATGGAGACCGAAGGAGGCGTAGTATCGGTGGGAGCGGGTAGTGCCCAGGAGAGCCTGGCGATGGGCCCCTGGGGAGCCGGATTAAGGGAACGATACAACATCTTGATCCTCCATAAACCTGCTTGCAGTTGGGGCCATGTGTACTGGCTGGATGTGGGACGCGAACCGCTACAAAGCGGATTGGGGACGTTGATAGGATCCCAGCAGTCTATGAGGAAGCTGTAGGGGTCGCAGTTATCAGCATCCGTGCACCTGGAGGCAAACAACCTCACCCCATAGTCTGCGGTGGTGATGAATGGGGTATCCCCCCCGGGCAGTGTGAATAATCCCTCCCACTTTACGGAAAAGTTGCTGGGATCGCTGATCCCCGGGATGGGGAAGGAGGGCCAGGTGAAATCTATGGCGGGGGTTTCCAGGGAACAGGTGGAACAGGCGATGTCGCCGGGGTTGTCGCGGACCACCTGGTTGTTGAAGTAATCTCCCCGAAAAGCATTTTGAGGGAGAGGGACCGCGGTAACTACCACGGATGTTAAAGTGGATATGTTTCCTGATGTATCGCGGACTACGGCGCTGAGGGTATGGTCTCCCTTGGAGAGGCAGGTGGTGTCCCAGGGGGCTATGGCGGTGAAGGAGGTTTGGTCGGAAGCGGAAATCTCAGGGCCTACATTCACGCCATCCACCTGAAACTGAACTCCCGCGACCCCCACGTTGTCTGTGACATTAAGCAAAACGTTCACGTCCCCTGCCACGCTGGATCTGTCCACGGGGGAGCCTATGGTGCCGGTGGGGGGAGTTGTGTCTCCTCCCCCCGCTTCGCCATCAGTAGGAATCTTGGATATCGCCGCGGCCAGGCTTGCGCTCATGGCCAGGGCTAATAGGGTCAAAAAAACTGTGAGGATTGAAGCATGTAATTTATTTTTTTTCATAGAAATAGGATAAGACATGAAGATTAATACTTCCTGAAAAAACGGTAAGAAAACGGTAAAAAAGGTGTCCGTAAAGTGTCCATAGAAGTGCAGTCTTTTCCTGCTCATATTCCCTACCAGCTTTTTAAGTTCTCCGCGATTTCGGGGGGAGAACCGCCGGCACATACAGAACTAACACAATGTAAAAGGAAATCGGTGCTCCATAGGTGATCTACCAAAGTACTTGGGTCCCGGGATGTATAGGCATAAAGCGTAATACAGTAGCCCTCCCCACAATCGGAGGTACCGGATGCGCAACCTGGCATATTGTTTATATTGTTTCTTTGCAAGGTTACGGTGAAGCAACTAGGAATGGGAGGGGGGCCAGGGGAAGCAGTCTGTTTGTCTAATTGTGTGAGGGTAAAGTACCTAAGATTTGGACTCTCGATGTCAAGACAGCTGAAATCCAGACAGGTTCCGTTAACGGTAGGCACGAAACTGCCGGTCTTCATGGCAGCCCTCATCTCGGCCTGCCGGATGGCGCTGATCAAATTTACCGCTTCCATCACACGGCTTCTCTCCACCGTTCTGAAGTATCTGGGAAGGGCTACCATGGCTAGGATTGCGATGATGAGAATAACCACCAGAAGCTCGATGAGGGTGAAGCCAGAATCGCGACATGTAAAATTATCGGGTCTCATAACACTTTGAAGGATATAAGATGGGGATGAAGGTATCCTGAAAAAACGGTAAGAAAACGGTAAAAAAGGTGTCTAAAAGGTGTCTGGAAAAATAGATCGAAAAAGCCTTAGCTTTTATTGATCGTCCTCATAGACAACCGAAAACTGTTTTAGTAGAATTCGGGGAGATGATGAAAAAAATCTGGGTTTGTTTTGCGGCGTTGAGTTTGGCTTTTCTTTCCCCCCTTTCGGCTTGGGCTCAGAGGGAGGGGGGGAGAATGACTGGCGCTTCGTTTTCTATCCAAAGGGTCATTCCGGAAGCAGGGACAGGGTCAAAAGTTTCCGGCTATTGGGATCCGCCGATGTTGGGGGATCGCAGCTGGATTGATTATACTCTTCGGGGAAAAAATCTAGGAAGAACCCAAAATTCTCCTGCGTCTCTGAGACCCTTCTCTCGGTCCCCAGTTTCTGCCGCAAATCCTTCGGGCCGGCTTGGGTCCAAACCGTTGGAGGTTCAAATTCCTCGGGCTTCCAGGGATGCGGTGGGCAGTCGCACTCCGGTGGGGTTCGGAGTTCCTGCAGTCAGAGCCCAAGAACCCAAGCCTAATCGATCTATGCTTTCCCATTTAAAATCCCCGCTGCTTCTTCCCTCCGTTTTAGTTCCTCAAGCAGACCCTGAGTCGGCGCGCACTTTGGCGGGGCATGATTACCAGCAGCATCTGTTAGGGGTCATTGAGAAGGCTCCACCCATTCGTCCTGAACCCGGTTCCCTGCAGAATACAGAAAGCGTGCCTATACGGCTCGAGCTAGAGGCTCCTTTGGATGCCGGATCCCTATCTTCCCTTCTTTTTCGGTTGGAGCAAAACAGCGGTTTTTCCGCCACGTCCCGGAATTCCGTGTTTCGCACCAGAGAGGGAAAAGTGTTCGTTCAGGGCAGGATTTCTCCTCAACAGCTTGTGGTTCTTTTGAGGGACCCAGCCGTGAGAAGCGTCCAAGAAGAATATGCGCAAAACCACTTTGCCATAGATTCTTCTTCGGTGAAAACGAACATGAACATTTCTATTCACCTGGGTGAAGAAGCGGGAGTCGGTTTTACGGAATCTTTGCAGGCCACCCTTTTAGAGTTGGAGAAAAATACCGGATTTCGCGCCCATTTAGTCACGGAAAAAATAAAAAGAAATTTAGGCGGCTGGGTGGTCAGGGTTTCCGGGGACATTCCCCTTTCCCGGGTCAGCGCGTTGATGCGGCGGCCCGGGGTGACTTATTGGGAATCCGTCCTGCCTCAGGAAAGGAAGAGTATGCCGACGCTTCAAAACCCTGAACCCTCTTCTGCAGAGAAAAGGTTCACGGAGTGGTTTTTGAAAGGATGCTTGCGCATGGTTTTTGGCCGTCTCTCCTCCTGGGTAACCAGGGTCCTACAACAAAACATCTCTCTGGCTTCTTGGGCCTCATCGGAAGAATCTTCTCGCTCTCTTTCTACCGCGGTGGCCGCTTTTGGATTGCAGCCGCAAGAAGTTTCGCCGACGCCTTCCTAACCTGAATTCTTCAGTTGAATTTTTCGGGCTAATCCTTTTTCGTGAGGGGTGGGACCTTGACAAAAAACCTTCCAAGGGCTATGTTTATAGTATAAGGTAGTACCATTCCTTAGGAAGATATTGGAATGGTACCGTCTCTTCCGAACGCGCGTGGTTAGGAACACACCTCCTGGGAATGGTTTCTGATACTCCTTCAAGCTCGATGGGAAAGAGGCGCCTAACCGCGCTGGTTTTAGGGTTAGTTTTTGGGGTGGGTGGAGAGGCTCTCCTTTTTGTTCGTCATCAGTGTTTGGAAATTGAATCTTATTTGATGGAGGATTTTCGGATCGTGGTTTTTGTAAAAGGTTCTCTCAGCGAAAATCAGCAGAAAGTTTTGGAAGATCGATTGCGGGCTTTACCCATAGTGGAAGAAGTGCAATATATCTCCAGTCAGGAATCTTTAAGGAGAATTGAAGGACGTGAACCTCGTTTGACGGAGGCCGTGAAGTTTCTGGGGAAAAATCTTCTTCCGCCTTCTTTTGAGGTTACCATCTCTTCGGAGGCAGTGGGGTCTCTTAAAGACTGGTTGCCTAGAGTGCAGGCCGTTCCGGATGTTCAAGAGGTGAAATACAAAACGCTGCAGGCGGATGCCATCATGCAAGTTCAATTTTATGAGCAGTTTTTGAAATTAATTTTAGTGTTGTGTCTGAGCTTGGTCTTGATTGTTTCCGCGCTTTTTTTGACTCGCATGACTTCGTGGCCCTTGGCGCTCCTTCACTTAAAAGGGGCTTTTTCCTGGTTTCTGTTGGGTGCGGGCGGAGCTGCCTTAGGGATTGGTTTTTGTTTTTTGATGGCCTATCCCCTGCGCTATTTAAGTCCTTTTTGGGCATGGCCTCCTTTGAATTGGCAGCTCTCGTTGGGAGCGGCCGGTGGTTTGTGGGGTTGGATTTTATATTGGGGATTTGAGAGATGAGTCCATTGCGGATTGCGGTATTTTTTCTCTTTTTTGGATGCCTTCCCGCGTTGATTTTTGGCCAAGCCTCGATATTGTCCCAAAAGAACCGAGAGTTAAAGGATGTCCAAAGGCAGTTGGATCTTAAAAATAAAGAGATTGAGGAACTTCGAAGCCAGGAGAAAACGATCCATGAGGATCTTTCGGGTATTAAATCGGATTTAGGGGAGTACAGTAAAAAGCTCAGTCATCTCAAGCAGGACCTATCGGTGGCTGAAGGGAAGAAAAAGGAGTTGGAAAATAAAAAATCAGCTTTGCAGGTGGCGATGGATCAGTGGGGAGATGCCTTGGTGCATGAAATCCGCCAGATGGCAGAACTTTCAAATCTAGAAGTGCCTTATTTTGGATTGTCCGACATTTGGATTTCTGTTTATCGCGGGGCGCTGATTGAGCATCACGCTTCTTTCTTGGGCAGTCTTAATGGGACACGGGACTTGACGGAGAATTTGGCGCGAGAGGTTTCTAAAACGTCTCAAAAAATACGCGGAATCACGGCTCAGACACTGCAAGAACACAGAACCCGGCAGGAACTCTACGAGAAAAAGAAAACAGCCCTGGAAGAAGTGGAGATGCAGCGGCAAAAAACTTTGGAAGAAATTGCCAAGATGAAAAAAACCTCCCAAGCCTTAACGGCGCTGGTCCATCAATTAAAAAAATCAACCCCCTACCATCCTGGCGGGGGAAAATCATTGGCGATTCCTCCTCACTCTCTTTCCTGGCCCGTGGAAGGGCTGATCGTGGGCCATTTTGGCAATGAGAAGATTGACTCCTTGGGTGTGTGGGTGGTTCGTGAGGGAGTTCGCATAAAAGGAACTCCACTGGCCCCCGTGCGATCGGTGCGCACCGGGAAGGTGGTGTACGCGGGGAACTTCAGATCTTATGGGGAAGTGGTTATCTTGGAACATGCCGAGGGTTTTTTCAGCGTGTATGGGATGTTGGGTCAGACCTTGGTGAAACGAGGAGAGTGGGTGCGTCAGGAGGATGCGGTAGGAAAATTGGGGGCGGATGCTACCTTGTATTTCGAGTTGAGAAATGGAACTTCAGCCATTGAGCCCACCGCTTATTTGGGACGACCTAGCACCCAGAACAAAGTTGCCCTAGAGAAGACTCTTCTGGAAAGAGCAGCGAAGTCAGGGGTCACGGCCGCGAGAAATTAAACACGGAATAAGAGAAAGATTAGGAGACACGATATGAAATTTAAGGATTTAGTGAAAAAGAATTATGGAGTCGTTTTAACCTGTTTGGTGTTGGGGCTTTGGGCGCTTCCCAAGGCTTATCCGGCCATCGATCGCACCTATGAACAGCTCAAGATTTTGGTGGATGTGTTGGATTACATTAAGGAAAACTATGTGGAAGAGATGGATACGCAAAAATTGGTGTACGGAGCAGCCAATGGGATGGTGCGCACGCTGGACCCGTTCTCTCAATTTATGGAGCCGGATGTCCATAAGGATATTAAAACTGAAACGGAAGGACAGTTTGGAGGATTGGGTATTCGTTTGGGCACGCGCGAGAACTGGTTGACGGTGATCACGCCGTTGCCCGGGACCCCGGCGTTCAGAATGGGCATTCTGCCTGGGGATAGGATCATCAAGATCGAGGGGGAAAGCACCAAGGATCTGACTATTTTTGACGCGGTTAAGAAATTGCGGGGCGCTCCGGGAACGAAGGTGGCCATCACGGTGGCTCGGGAGCCGGCCGCCAATCAAGCCAACGCGTCGTGGAGCACGCATGATTTTACCTTGACGCGGGAGATCATTAAGATAGAAAGTGTGCAGGGGTGGATGCTGAAGGATAAGGTGGCCTATCTCCGGATCATTGAGTTCACCGCCCTGACCGCTCAGGATGTGGCCGGCACTATGGTCAAACTCAGAAAACAGGGTGCGGAAGCGCTGGTCATGGATTTAAGAAATAACCCGGGCGGATTGCTTTCTGCTGCGGTGGAAGTGGCCAATAGTTACATGGGGGGTTCACGGATGATCGTTTACACCAAGGGTCGGCGCCCTGAGAATTATCAGGAATTCCGAAGCAATGCCCGCTCTCCCTATGAGGGCGTGCCGATGGTAGTTTTGGTCAATGGGGGCTCTGCTTCCGGGAGTGAAATCGTGGCCGGGGCATTTCAAGATAATAAGCGGGCCGTCGTCATTGGATCTAGAACTTACGGCAAGGCCAGTGTTCAATCCGTGATTCCCTTGTCGGATGGGTCTGGTTTGCGCTTGACGGTGGCTAAGTATTACACCCCTTCCGGGAAGTCTATCCAGAGGAATGAAAAAGACAATACGGGGGGTATTTCTCCAGATATAGAGATCAATGTCTCGCGGGAAGTAGAGGCCAAGCTGCAGTCCCAAGCCGAACAGATTTTTAAACCGGGAGAAAACCCCAAGTCCATGGTGAAGGAAGAGGAGCGCGTGAAGGATGAGGTGCTGGATCGGGCCATGGAGATTATAAAAGCCAGAGACGTGTTGACCAATCTTAGAGCAAAAGACGGCTAGCCCCTGATTCATGCACCTCCTGGCGATTGAAACTTCTTGCGATGAGACAGCGGCCAGCGTGCTCAGCGGCTTTTCCAGAACGGGTATCTCTAAGGTTCTGTCCAATATCGTTTCCTCGCAGATTCCTCTGCACCAACAGTATTCCGGTGTAGTTCCTGAATTGGCTAGTCGAGCTCACCTCGAAAAAATTCCTTATGTCGTGAAGCAAGCCTTAAAGCAAGCGGGTATTTCGCGCTGCGATGCGGTGGCTTACACGCGCGGCCCAGGCTTGGCGGGGGCTCTCTTGGTGGGGAAGGTGGCGGCGGAAGCCCTGGCTTTCGGATGGGATGTCCCCCTCTTGGGGGTTCACCACTTGGAAGGCCATGCCCTGGCCTTGGAATTGAGCGAACGTCTTCTATTTCCTTTTTTGGCTTTGGTGATCTCCGGAGGGCATACGGATTTGGTGCTCATGCGGGATTATGGAAAGTACCGTGTCCTGGGAAGAACGCGAGATGATGCGGCGGGAGAGGCTTTCGATAAAGTGGCCAAACTCTTGCGGTTGGGCTATCCCGGAGGGCCTCGCATTGACCGATTGGCCAAGGCAGGGAACGCTCAGGCCGTCGCCTTCCCGCGCCCACTTCTTAAGGATTCATGGGATTTCTCTTTCAGCGGCCTTAAGACTTCGGTCTTGTATTATCTAAGGGATAGGGGTCAGGGATCAGAAATAAAAGATTTAACTCAACCCTCAACCCTCAACCCTCAACCCTTATCTATGTCCCCTCACC
>JACQJM010000077.1 GCA_016205045.1 Elusimicrobiota bacterium
GAGGGTGAATTCTTCAGTTCAACTGAAGAATTCAGGTTAGCCTCATGCTTTTTACAAACATAGCATGCTGAATTTAATTCGTGTTTTTTCTCTATTTTTCTTCTTTGCAGGAACTTCATGTCTCCAGGCTCAAGACAAACCATCGTACGCGCCCGGGCAGGTACTGGTGCGATGGCGGCAATCCCTTCCTTTGTCCCTTCCCACCATGAATACTTCCGCTCTCCGTCAAATTTCCCCAGAAACCCAACAGATAGTTTTGCGCTACCGCATGGAAGCCCTAAAACCACTATTTACTCGCAGACCAGGCCCCAACCCCTTATCCGCTGACCAAACCGCTTTGTCCTTAGAATTAGAAAAATGGTCTCTTGTGGAAGTCCCCTCCCATACAAACATTCCGGCACTCATTGCCGAGCTTCATCAAGAGCCTCTTATTGAGCTGGCAGAACCCAACCATTACGTGCATGCCCTGCGAACTCCCGATGATCCCCAATTTTCTTCTCAGTGGCATCATCTAAACACGGGGCAATCCGGATGTTCCTCAGGGCATGATATCCGCAGTACATTTGCCTGGAATGTGACCACGGGATCTGTGAACGTCAAAATTGCCATCGTGGATAGCGGGGTGGATTTAAATCATGCCGATCTTTCGGGAAACCTTATCAGCGGGTATGATTTTGTGGACAACGACGCTGTCCCGCAAGATGGAAGTGGCCATGGAACCCATGTGGCAGGCATCGTGGCAGCCGTGGGAGACAATACTCTCCAAGGCACAGGAGTCATGTGGAAGGCTTCTTTGATGCCCATCCGTGTTCTGGACAATACGGGCTTGGGCACCGATGCCGGAGTTTCACAAGGAATCCAATACGCAGCAGACAACGGAGCCAAAATCATCAATCTGTCTTTAGGGGGACCTTCGCCTTCTTCTGCCCTGGAAGATGCGGTCAATTACGCCACGGCTTTAGGGGTGTTAGTGGTGGCGGCAGCGGGTAATAATGGCGATGAGGAACCTGTTTATCCTGGTTACTACTCCAACGCCATCGCGGTGGCCGCCACCAACTGCAATGACGTTATCGCTGGCTTTTCCAGCCGAGGAACCTGGGTGGACATTGCCGCCCCAGGCCAGGATATCCTTTCCTCTAATTTAGGAGGAGGAATGCTCCTAGAGAGCGGCACTTCCATGGCTTGTCCCGTGGTCTCGGGCATAGCGGGGCTCATCCTTTCACGCTTCCCGGGGCTTTCGCTACAAAATGTTCGCAATCGCCTTTTGAGCGGGGTGGACACGATCGATGCTCAAAATCCCGGATTGGCAGGGAAATTTGGATCCGGCCGGATCAATGCCCTCAAAACTATTTATGCTTCTCCCAGCATCACCAGTTTTACCCCCGTTCCCAATAATCCCTCGATTCAAAATGGCAGTACCATCAGCAGTTTCCAAACTGAAATTTCTACGGATATCGCTGCTCCCCAAGTCCGGGTATTCCTGGTTGACCAACTGGATCGAGAAATCACCCCGGGAAACACGGTGCAGTATTCGGTTTCGGGACAAATTAATATTTCGGGCAACATTCAGTTTGGCAATCTTTCTCTTCAATACCCTTTGGTCTCTCAAGTTAAGCTTCGGTTTGAGTTTAACGATGGGGTTCTGACCACAATACAAGATGCGAAGATTTGGAATTTTCAGGAGACCAGCAGTGTTCCCACGGGCGGAATATCCTCCATTTGGAATGGCGTGTTTGATCCCCTGCAAGGAGAAAGGGCTACGGTGCGGTTGACCTTGAACGATGCAGGTTCTGTCCATATCCGGGTGTTTACTCCTAATGGAACGTTAGTGAAAACATTGGCCGATGAAACAGTGAGCAGCGGGGTTCGGACCTGGGACTGGGCAGGGGATAATGACGGTCAATCCAGGGTTGCCAGTGGGGTGTATCTCATCCATATCCAAGCCCCCGGCCTGGACGAGATTAAAAAGGTTGTTCTTGTAAAATGAAATTGACACTGAGATTATGTTTGATCGTATTGGGGATTGGCACCCTGGGGCTTAGTCCTTTTTCGGGATATGCGGACGATTTGGGCACCACCGGCGCTCAAATTCTTAAAACTCCCATTGGGAGCCGTGCCATGGGGATGGCAGGCGCCTTTTCTGCCATCAGCGATGATGCCAGCGCCACCCACTGGAACCCTGCAGGACTGGCTTTAATGAAAAGGCAACAAATCAACACTTTTTACCTGAAGGGCTTGTCGGACATACAAATGGGATTTCTAGGTTATGCCCTGCCCTTCTCCCCATGGGCTGGAGTGCAAGGTTCCGCCCTGGGGGCCTCGGTACTTTTTTCCCAACTGGGTAAAATAGACGTTTTAAGAACAAATCCCGATGGCTCTTTTAAAAACTCCGAGACTCTTACGGCGGGGTCAGACATGTTGTTAAGTTTATCTTACGCCGCCTATTTTGGGGACATGAACCTTTCCTTCCCAGGCCTCTCCGAAGAACATTATTTAGGGGTGACGGCACGCCTTTTAAATTCAACGCTGGCTCAGCAGTACACCGCTCAAGCTCTCTCAGGTGATATAGGGTACATGACCGTGTGGAGAAATGTCGGTCTTCAGTGGGCCTTCGTAATGCAGAATGTGGGGCAGAAAATTAAATTTAAACAGGAGGCCGATCCGCTTCCCCTCACTTATCGCTCCGGATTATCGTGGCATAAAGCCATTCCGTCTCTGGCCGCGGACCCTCTCACTTTATCCCTAGAGGGATTTAGAGATCGAGAGAAGAATGTGGGGCTTATTTTGGGAACCGAGTGCTGGTTTGAGCAACGTTTTGCCTTCAGAGGTGGGTATCGTGTCGAAGCCAAAACGAACACCTGGGCCGCAGGCCTAGGAACAAAATTTCCACTCTCCTCCGAACCCACCTCTTCCTCCTTATTGTTTGACTACGCTTTTGTTCCTATAGGCTCTTTGGGATTCACCCACCATATCTCCATCTCCTTAGAGTTCGGGAGTTCTTTAAAAGACTCTTCTCCTAAAAATTATCAACCCAAAACTAAGACCAAGAAACTCAACCACACAACCCCCTCCCCCAACAAAAACCCCGAATACTGGATTTATTGATCACCCTTCCGTGAGGCGGTCATGAATTGATTCGGGTGTGCGTGTTGAACTCCGTCGGAAAAATTGGTACACTCTCAACGCGGGGTAGAGCAGCCCGGTAGCTCGCAAGGCTCATAACCTTGAGGTCGCTGGTTCAAATCCAGCCCCCGCAAAGCTTTCTTTTAGCGCTTTGCAGGGACCAGCGGAAGGAGAACATCCACGCTAGCCCCCGCAACCAAAAAAGCCTTCTTAAGGAAGGCTTTTTTGTTATACCCCGCTAGATACCAACGACCTCAGGGCAATCACAGGCTAACAATTAACGATGAGAATGAGTCAAACGGTCATGAATCCACATCTTGATGACTGCCTGTCTTGAAATATTGAGCTTTAACGCTTCTCTATCTAAAAGCTCCACCATCCAGATAGGAAAGTCTACATTGACCCTCTTTACAACAGTGGCTTCCTTGAAGTTGAGATAAGGAGTAATATCCTTTCCCTGCTCGAACTTGAAGTCAAACTCCTTGGCGGTGATTTTCTTAATCATCTTCTTCATGAATATACCTCTAGGCTGACCCCGTGCCGCTCCCGGTTACGCCTATTCTTGACAGGATCGAACTCGAATTGTTCCACCAAGAGATAGTATAACAGTTATACTACCAATATACAAGGCTTTTTTTCGGTTCCTCCAAAGTTAATTGTGCTAAGGGTCCGCAAGTTTACTGGTGAGATAAGAATTACCGAGTTTAGCAAAAGTCGGTGGATCTATATCTAAAGTCACATCTTTTCTTTACAAAAAAATCTATTGACATCTTTTATAACGGGGTCTATAATTCGATGAAAGAGTGGGGTGAGCCCTCTTCACATCTAGATCAACTCGAAAAATACAACGATCTGTACACCACAACCAGGGAGGACGTTTTCTCATGAGAACAAATGCCAAAAATCATAGGAAACTGCCGGACTCGGAACCTTTTGACCCCCAAAAAATACTCAAAGCACTCCAAGCGATCAGAAAAGGTGATTTCAGCGTCCGTCTATCCCCAGAATCTGGCATCGCTGGCGAGATCGCTGAGACCCTCAATGATATCATTGAAATAAATGCCAGAATGGCAGCTGAATTTGAACGAATCAGCCGTGTGGTGGGCAAGGAAGGAAAACTGGCAGAACGCGCTTCCCTGGGGACACCCACTGGTTCCTGGGCCACCTCCGTGGAGTCTGTCAACTCCCTGATTGGTGACCTTGTCCAACCCACGACCGAGGTGGCACGCGTGATTGGTTCCGTGGCAAAAGGAGACCTCTCTCAAACCATCGCTCTCGAGGTGGATGGCCGGCCCGTAAAGGGTGAATTCCTTCGCATCGCCAAGGTCGCCAACACCATGGTGGACCAGCTCAGCTCCTTCGCCTCGGAGGTCACACGTGTCGCACGTGAGGTGGGCACGGAAGGTAAACTCGGTGGCCAAGCCCAGGTGAAGGGTGTGGCCGGAACCTGGAAGGACCTCACCGATAACGTCAACTCCATGGCCAATAACCTCACCAACCAGGTGCGCAATATCGCCGATGTCACCACCGCCGTGGCCAAGGGAAACCTTTCCAAGAAGATTACCGTAGATGTTAAAGGTGAAATCCTGCAACTCAAGAACACCATCAACACCATGGTGGACCAGCTCAGCTCCTTCGCCTCGGAGGTCACACGTGTCGCACGTGAGGTGGGCACGGAAGGTAAACTCGGTGGACAAGCCCAGGTGAAGGATGTGGCCGGAACCTGGAAGGACCTCACCGACAACGTCAACCAACTGGCCGCCAATCTCACCACACAGGTGCGCGCCATCGCCGATGTTTCGACAGCTGTCACCAAAGGGGACCTGACGCAGTTCATTAAAGTGGAAGCCCAAGGAGAGGTTGCGGCCCTCAAAAACAATATTAATGAGATGATTCGTAATCTACGCGAAACGACAAGCAAAAATGCAGACCAAGACTGGCTTAAGACAAACCTAACCAACTTCAGCCGAATGCTGCAGGGCCAGAGGGACCTCGACACCGTCTCTCAGCAGATTCTTTCCGAGCTAGCGCCGCTGGTCTCCGCACTGCATGGCGTTTTCTACGTCTACGATGAAGCGGAGAAGACAAAACCCCCCCTGAAACTCCTGGCCGGCTACGGGTACAAAAAACGCAAAAAACTGCCCGTACAATTCGAGTTAGGAGAGGGCCTGGTAGGACAATGCGCCAAGGAAAAGGAGAAGATTCTGGTCACGGATGCCCCCTCTGACTACATCAAGATTAACTCGGGGCTTGGGGAAACCAAACCGCTCAATATCGCCATCTTACCGGTGCTCTTTGAGGGGCAGATCAAAGCGGTTCTGGAATTGGCTTCTTTAAATCGGTTTAGCGAAATTCATCTCAGCTTTCTTGAACAACTGACAGAAAGCATCGGGATCGTGTTAAACACCATAGCCGCCACCATGCGCACCGAAGCCTTATTGAAACAGTCCCAATCCCTGGCCCAGGAGCTGCAGAAAACCAACGCCGAACTTGAGGACAAGGCGCGACTCCTCTCGGATCAAAAGAAAGAGGTGGAAAATAAGAACCAAGAAATTGAGTTTGCTCGGCAAGCCATTGAGGAAAAAGCCGAGCAGTTGGCCCTGACCTCCAAGTATAAATCCCAGTTCCTGGCCAACATGTCGCACGAACTGCGCACCCCCTTAAACAGTCTTCTCATTCTCTCCAGAACCCTGGCCGAGAACACCGACAATAACCTGACGTCCAAACAGGTCGAGTTCGCCAAAACCATCAATTCTTCGGGCAATGACCTCCTATCGCTTATCAGTGACATTCTGGATCTCTCCAAAATCGAATCCGGGACCATCACCATCGAACCCAGCGAGGTCCGCTTCACGGAGATCCACGATTACGTCGAGCGCGGATTCCGTCAAGTGGCCCAGGAGAAAGGCCTGGAGTTCACCATTGAGCTCGACCCCAATCTGCCTAAGGCTGTTCGCACCGACTCTAAACGCCTCCAGCAAGTACTCCGCAATCTCCTTTCCAATGCCTTAAAGTTCACCGAAAAGGGGAAGGTTTCCCTAAAAATGGATGTGGTCCAAGAAGGATGGAACATAGGCCTAGAAACTCTCAACAATGCTCCCACCGTACTTGCCTTCTCCGTGAGCGACACCGGCATTGGCATCCCCCATAACAAACAGAAAATCGTATTTGAAGCATTCCAACAGGTGGACATGACCACCAGCCGCAAGTACGGGGGAACAGGCTTGGGGTTATCCATCAGCCGCGAGATTACCCAGATGTTGGGAGGAGAGATCCGTCTGAACAGCACCCCAGGACAAGGAAGCACATTCACCCTCTACCTTCCCCAGTCCTACATCCCTTCTAAACAACACAAAAACCGTACCCCGGAGGGAGCTATCCTAGAAGTTTCACTCCCCCCCGAAAAAACTGCCGCGGATGGCGAATCTCCGATCAAAGAAGTGGGGCCTATCCTGGCCAACTCATCCATCTCTCAGGAGATCGAAGATGACAGAAGTGAGATTCAGCCCAGCGACCGTGTTCTTCTTATCATGGAAGATGACATGACCCTGGCTTGCATCCTACGGGACATAGGACGCGAAATGGGATTTAAGACCCTGGTCGCAACGCGGGGAGATTCGGGACTGGCCCTGATCCAAAAATATATGCCTCATGCCATCACCCTGGACCTACACCTACCTGATATAGATGGATGGGCCCTCTTTGACCGCCTCAAGTACAATCCCAAGACCCGGCACATCCCCATCCAAATTATTTCGGCCAAGGAGCAGCGCCAACAGGGCCTCTCCCAAGGAGCCTTTTCCTATCTGCTTAAACCCGTAAGCCGTGAGGTGATGACCGAGTCGCTCAAAAAGATGAAGCATTACACGGAGCGCCCAGAAAGAAGTCTTCTGGTAGTGGAAGACAATGACACCCAGCGCAAAAGCATTGTGGAACTCCTGAGCAGTGAAACAATCCATATCATGGCTGTTGCCACCGGCCGGGAAGCCCTAACGGCTATCGAATCTAGCCCATTTGATGGCATGGTTCTGGATCTAAAACTTCCCGATATGACGGGGGTGGAGCTAATTTCAAAGATCAAAGACAAGACCAGACTGTGGGAGCTCCCGGTCCTGGTCTACACCGGCAAGGAACTGACAAAAAGGGAGGATCACCAGCTCCGGCAAGTTGCTCAAGCCGTTATCGTCAAGGACGCTCAGTCACCAGAGCACCTGCTCGACGAGGTTGCGGTCTTTCTGCATCTAGGACAACAGCAACTTTCGGAACTCCAGAAACGCATGCTGGAGGAGTATCATAAAAAACAACCCCTCCTTGTCGGCAAGACGGTGCTCGTCGTCGATGACGATATCCGCAATATATTTGCCCTTTCCAGCGTTCTAGAGGGCTACCGCATGAAGGTTCTCTACGCTGAGAACGGCAAGGAAGGACTGCAAAAGCTACAAAGCACGCCAGGCATCGACATCGTGCTGATGGACGTGATGATGCCGGACATGGACGGCTACGAAACCACGCAGGCGATCCGCAAACTTTCTGAGTTCCAGTCTCTGCCCATCATCGCCCTGACGGCCAAAGCCATGAAGGGAGATCGGGAGAAGTGCATCGAAGCCGGCGCCTCAGACTACATCCCCAAGCCTGTAGAACTTGAACACCTCCTATCGCTGTTGCGCGTCTGGCTGCGCCGAGCCAGTTCACACGAAAGGATCAGAATGGCTTGATCGTATGTTCAAGACCACAGATTCTCATCTAGGAACACAAAAACAGGCTACCCCCGAGACCGGTGCGCCCAAAAGGAAGGTAAACATTCTACTGGTGGACGACCAGCCAGAAAACCTTACCGCACTGGAAGTTGTGCTCAAGGACCTCGGACAAAACCTAGTGTTGGCCCGATCTGGTCCAGCGGCACTAAAATGCCTTCTGGATCAAGATTTTGCGATCATCATTCTTGACGTATTCATGCCGGAAATGGATGGTTTCGAGACAGCGACATTGATCCGCCAACACGAAAAATGTAAATACACACCTATCATATTCATGACCGCGGTCAGCAAAGGTCAGATGAATATTTATAAAGGTTATTCCGTTGGTGCCGTGGACTACCTCCTCAAACCCTTTGTTCCCGAAATCCTCCGAGCCAAGGTGTCGGTCTTTATTGAACTTTTCCTTAAGACCCAACAGGTGAAGGAGCAGGAAGAACGCCTCCGATGGATGGAAGGTCGGGAATACCGAAAGCAACTGGTACAGGCCAGGACCCAGCGCAACCGATTTTTCTCTCTATCCCTAGACATGATGGGCATTATCGGTTTCGACGGTTTTCTAAAGGAGATAAACTCTGCCTGGGAAAAAACACTGGGCTTTTCTAGACAGGATCTTTTGGGCCGACCGTTCCTCAACCACATTCATCCGCAAGACCGGGACAAGACAGCGACCTATTGGCAGAAGCTTCTGACCGGAACCAGCGACCCCATTTCCTTTGAGAGCCGCTGCTTATGCAGAGATGGTTCCCCAAGATGGTTTTTATGGAGCATGACCTCCTCTGTGAAGGAACAAGTGTGCTATACCGTCGTGCATGACATTACTGAGCGCAAGTGGGCAGAAGAAGTGATGCTTAAAACAAATGAAAAACTGGAACTTCGGGTTCAGGAGCGTACCGCGGAACTTCTGAAGACCAACTCCACCTTGCTGGAAGAAATCCTAGAACGCAAAAAGGCTGAGGAAGAGTTGAAAAAATGGGCGCACATCTTCCAACACGCGGAGTGGGGAGTATGGGTGGGCAGTGCTGATGGAAAAACTCTGGAGATGATAAACCCAACCTTTGCACGGATACACGGATACACGGTGAAAGAACTCCTTGGCAAACCCATCCTGGATATCTTTGCTCCTGAATGCCGAGAGGAGGCGGCAACCGCCATACGTCTGTCCCATCAGGAGGGGCACTATATTTTCGAATCCAAAAACATCCGCAAGGATGGGAGCGTCTTTCCCGTTCAAATGGATGTGACCACGGTAAAAGATGAGAAAGGACGGGTGCTATACCACGTCGCCCACGTACAGGACATCACCCTACGCAAGCAAGCAGAAAAGATCATCATTGAGAGTGAAAAAAGATTTGTGCAACTGATTGAGTCTCTCCCCGTGGCGGTGTTTGTGGTTGACGCCGACGGGAAGCCGTACTATGCCAACCGAGCTTCACTGGCGCTGCTGGGTAAGGGGATCAATCCCAAAGTAGGGCTGGAGGGTCTATCCCAAATTTATCAATCCTATGTGGCTGGAACAGATCAGTTATACCCCGTCGATCGCACCCCCATCGCTCGAGCCCTGCGAGGTGAGACCTGCGTAGTTGATGATGTGGAAATACATCAGGGGGACAAAAACATCCTCCTAGAGGTCGCCGCGTCTCCCATCCTGGATTCCACCGGCAACATCCAGTATGCCGTGATGGCCTTCAAGGACATCACGGAACGCAAGCTGGCGGAAGAAGAACGGGCACTACGACTAGCAGAATCAGCCCGGGCGGAAGAACTGGCCCGCTCCAACACGGAGTTGGAGCAGTTCGCCTATATCGCTGCCCACGACCTTCAAGAACCTCTGCGCATGATCTCCGCCTACACCCAGTTATTAGCCAAACGCTACACAGGAAAACTGGACAAAGACGCTGACGAGTTTATCTCTTATGCCTCGGGTGGGGCCAAAAGAATGTCTCTGCTCTTGAGGGGCCTTCTAGCTTACGCCCGCATAGGAACGCAGAATAAAAAGTTAGAGTCTACGGACTGCTCCGTTGTTCTTGAACAAACGTTAGCAAACCTTAAAATCGCCATCGAGAAAAGCAACGTTCGGGTGACGCACGATCCCTTGCCCATGGTGATGGCCGATAGCCTACAGTTGGCCCAGCTATTTCAGAATTTGATTTCAAATGCGATAAAATTCAGCGGCAAAGACCCTCGCATCCATATCTCCGCTGAGAGGACAGGAACCCATTGGACCTTCTCTGTGAAGGACAATGGGATTGGAATGGAGGTGCAGTACACCGACCGTATCTTCAGCATATTCCAAAGACTCCACACCGAGGATGAGTATCCCGGAATCGGCATCGGTCTGGCCGTATGCAAAAAGATCGTGGAACGCCACCATGGAAAAATATGGGTGGAATCAGAACCCGGAAAGGGTTCCACCTTCTTCTTTACTCTTCCCACACTACGGGAGAAACCACGGAGAAGAGAATGAAAAAAATAATTGACATTCTCTTGGTTGAGGATAACTCAGGAGACGCTCGATTGACAGCAGAAGCCTTAAAGGAAAGCCCCCTGAAAAACAAACTACATGTGACCAAGGACGGGCTCGAGGCATTGGCATTCCTTCAGAAATTGGGAAAATATGAACAAGCTCCTCACCCAGACCTCATCCTCCTGGACCTCAACTTACCCAAGAAAAACGGCTTCCAGTTTTTGGAAGAAATCAGGCTACGCCAAGAGTTCAGACACATTCCCGTAATGGTGTTGACTACCTCGAATTCTGAAAAGGATATTGCCACAGCACACGATTTGGGCGCCAATGGCTATGTGACAAAGCCGGTGGATTTAGAGGAATTCGTCAAGGTGATTCAGCAAATAGAAAATTTTTGGGCTACCACCACTAAATTGCCTCCTTCCTGTAGCCTTCCCTAAATCCTAGAATACCCTGGAAGAACCTAATCCTTTTTTGCTTCTCAGGCGTCATATAAAGTGGAAACCCCAAAGCAAAATCCAGAGTTTGAGTGGATCGCAGCGAGCCGCCAGGGGGATTCTCAGGCCTTTGGCAAACTTGTGGAAAAGTATCAAAGGGAGGTATACGGCTTGCTATTTCGACTGAGCGGGAATGACGATATGGCAGAGGATATCGCCCAAGACACTTTCGTGACTGTTTGGGAGAAGCTTTCCAGCTTCCAAGAGAGGGGGCCTTTCCGGGCTTGGCTTTTCCGAATTGCCCTAAACAAACTGCGCTCTTTTTGGCGTCGGAAAAAGATTTTAAGTTGGTTGAGTCTGGATCACTTAAAAGAAGATGGACAACAATCTCTGGAAGAAACTCTGGCAGACCCCTTCAGGGATTCGGATCCTGCCAACAGCATGGAGGACCCCCATCTTCAAAAACAAATCAACGAGGCACTGCGCCTGCTTCCCTCTCGGCAACGGGAGGTCATTGTACTGAGAGCCCAGGACATGGAAATCCATGAAATCGCCTCCATTTTGGGTGTTGCTGAGGGCACAATCAAGGCTCACCTCTTTGAGGCAAAGAAGAAACTCCAACAACAGCTTCAGTCGCTTTTATCCTCATGAACCAGAAAAAAGAAAATAATTCCGATGACAAGTTATTCTCCCTGTTGAGGGTTTCCCGGCCGGAAACCTTTTGGATTCGGCAAAAAAACAACATCCTGGCCAAGATCCAATCCCCTAAACGCTCTCATGCCCCGGTCCGCTGGCTAGTTCCCGCTTTTGCAACCGCCCTAGTTCTCACCCTTTTAATCCTACAGCAGAAAAAATCCTATCCTCCCACCCACATTCCCATCACTCAAGATTGGGCCTTTCTGGAGAAACTGGACCTCTGGGAAAACTGGGAAGTCATTGAGAATCTGAACGAAAAATCCCTATGAAAAAACGATCAACCCACCTATCCATCCTCTTATCTTTTGCGATACCCCTAGCTTTGGCCCAGGGCCTAGAAGCTCCAGCCGAAGTTTTGGAGAACCTCGATTTCTTCCTGAGCTATGATTTGGTTAAAAACATGGATGCCTTAGAATATTCTCCTTCTCAAGAAGAAACTTCTGACACGAAAGCGAAAGTCACCAACGGATGGGAACCCCTAAAGGTTTCCACCTCTACTGCACAAAAGCCAATACCCTCTATGCGAATATCAACTTCAACAATTCAAAACTTCCCAAAAGACAAGGAGCAAACGCCATGAAACACTTTATGCTTATCTCATCTATCTGTTCACTCCTCACAACCACTACGGTTCTGAAAACTTATAGCCAGGAGGAATCCGCGTCTCAGATCGCCCCAGAGGAGACTCGCCATCAATGGGAAACCCTTTCTCCAAAACAGAAAGCCAGCATCCTAGAAAGCTATGGGGAATGGAGAAAGCTTCCCCAGGAACGGCGATCCGCCCTCAAAGAAAACTATGAAAAATTTAGGAGCATGCCGGAGGAAAGGCGACTTCTTATGCGTCACCGCTGGGAGAGATTCCAGGAAATGCCGGAACACGACCGGCAAAAGCTCCTTGAGAAATACCGCCATTGGAAAGAGATGAAATCTGAAGAAAGGGAAAGACTTAGAGAACGTCACAAGGAACGCGAGCGGGAAAAAGAACAAAGAGATTTAGAGCGTTCAGAAAAAAGAACCCACAGACGAGAGGGTGAAAAGCTTGAGAAGCAAGAGCGCCGAGAAAAAAAAGAAATCCTCCGCGAGCGACGCGAAAGGGATGGTGGGCACCGAGATGACCTACGGGAATCTGACAAGAGAGAGCGTGAGCGCCGCAAGGGACGGAATCATTAAAGTGATCAAAGGCACTAAACCTTTTGGCCTCCCCGTGCGTCATGGGTGTATGGACGTCAAGAAGAAAAAAGGAGGTATGTTATGAGAAAGATGCTGTTAGCGCTTGTCATGATGTCTGTTCCCCTGTTGTCCACGTGGGGCCAAACCCAAACCAAGGCTCCTCCTGAGGAAACGCCTTCAGGAACCAAACCGGCTGAGCCCACTCCTCGGAAGCCGGGAGCTAAACCGGCTGAGCCCGGAGAGATAGAAAATCACAATAGGAAACATGGCATAGAATCCGCTGAGAGAAAACTGGTAAGATTAGATACTAAGGAACAAGAAAAGCTCGGTAAAATCGACCAAAAAATAGCAGACCTAAATAGTCGGCTAGCCGATCCTTCCCTCAGCCAGGACGACCGGCAAAAGATCCAAAGAAAGATAGAAAAGCTCTCTACCAAGAAGAATCACTTCGAAGCGAAATTTGCTGAGAAGAAAGAGAGGACCAAGAGATGGCTGGAGAAACATCGTGAAAAAGAGTCCATGCGCCATTCTAAAGGACACGAGGACCGCCATGAGATGCATGATCGCCAAGAGAACCGCCACCGGGATCGAGGCAGGGAGCGCATAAACCAACGTCGAGAGCGTGACCGCGAAAGAACCCTGGACCGCAGCCGGGATTAGGGTGAAATCCTCATATGACAAAAGCCTTCTTCTTCACACTGTGCGGCATGGGAGTTTTGAGCGCTCAACAGGCCATGGCGGGAATCTCACTCTCCTACACCGGAACGCATGGATCACAAGGGTACACTGGGACAAACCTAGGGTTTTCCTTGGATTCCACCATCGGGCCTTATATGGAAGGAGGGTTTAATCAGTCCCAATCAAACACCTCCCCAGGAACATTCAAGACCTACTCGGGAGGGCTGGGGATCTACCGTCCCGGGGGTTCGTTCGGGCTCTCCAGCTCGTTCACTCCCAAGGTGGAAGGGTACCAAGCCCTCTCCATAGGTCTGGATGCCAGAGGGCGCGTGTTAAACTGGGAGGACCTGGGTGGCTTCCAGGCTTCCTTGGGCTTTAGAATCAACCGCACCACACACCAAGACGACGTGCAGCTGGTTGAAGAAAAAAAAGAAGGTGAGACACGCATTCGTGGCGAGACACTCTCGATTCACCAGAATGATATTACGGGAAACCTCAGACTACAGTGGCGCAAGGTGGGGAGCAGCCTCTCCCTGGGACTTACCCAAAGCCTTTATGATGAGGATTTGGCGGGTAATTTTTTGCGCGAATGCAAGGTCGTTAAATTCGAAGGAATTCTGGGAGCCTTACAAGGTTATTCTGATCGCATGGTGTTCGCCAAGATATCTCAGGATATACTTCCCTGGTTGTGGACTTCCGCATCCTATAACAGAGTTCAATACAACCTGGCAACCGCTTCTGCAAACTCCTTTAACTTGGAGGCTGGTATAAACTGGCAATCCCTTGAAGCAACTCTAGGCTACAACACCTACGTTCCATCCTCTGGCCCATCCAGGAAATTCATAGCCATTGGGGCTGGACTGCGTTTTTAGTTGAAACAGGATGCTTCGCGAGTCCCCTACCTTTTTAAAAAGTATTGAATGGCGATTGATTAAGTTTTAACCATTTGTCTACTTCTTCAAAAGAGATGCCCGCTCTTTTTGATATAATCCTGTCGTGATCAGTAAGCGGGAAAATTTATCCGCACCGCCCTTCTACATAAAGCTGGGCACCATGAAGCGGGCCCTCATTGCATTAAGCATCCTGATGAGCGCCCGCTATCTTCTCTGGCGCGGCCTTTACACCTTAAATTTTCAATCCCCTCTAGTGGCCATCCTGAGCCTACTGCTCTTTGCAGCCGAGATGTATGGTTTTATCGCTATTATTTTATTTTTTCTCCAAACCCATAAAGATTCCAAGGTATTTTCTATTCCTCTTATCGAGAAAGAGCTTCCCACGGTGGATGTGTTCATCCCTACATTTAACGAACCCGCCTCTGTCCTTTATAAAACCCTGGTCTGCTGCAAGGCTTTGGATTATCCTTCCGAGAAGCTCCGGATTCATGTTTTAGACGATGGAAACCGAGGAGCCATAAAAAAGCTTGCCCACTCGTTTGGCCTGCGCTATATCAGCCGCCCGGATAACCAACATGCCAAAGCAGGAAACCTAAATAATGCTCTCAAGCATTCCCAGGGGGAACTGATCCTGATCTTAGATTGCGACCATATCCCGATCTGTTCTTTTTTAAAAGAGACGGTGGGATTCTTTAAAGACTCGCAGATCGGATTTGTCCAAACTCCCCATCATTTCTATAACCCCGACAGTTTTCAACAGAATCTGCACCTGCCCAGCGAGTTGGCTCACGAACAGGATCTTTTCTTTCAAGTGATCCAACCGGGTAGGCAAAATGCCGACGCGGTGATGTTCGCCGGAAGCGCTACGCTGCTTCGTCGTTCCGCCTTGGAAGCCATCGGGGGATTTCAGACGCAAAGTGTGATCGAGGACATGTTGACCGGAATGGTGCTACAGGCTAAAGGCTACAAAGCCGTTCATTACAACCGAATCCTCATCGGGGGTCTTTCCCCTGAAAACTTCCGCAGTTATCTGATCCAGAGAGGGCGTTGGACCCGCGGCGCCATGCAAATGTTTGTCCGCAACAATCCTTTATTTTATTCCGGACTCTCCCTGCAGCAACGCCTAAGTTACTTCGCCTCTCTGCTTTATTTTTTTCATGGATGGGCTAGGATCGTCTACCTGATCGCCCCTCTAGGACTGCTCCTTTTTGGGCACAGCACCATTCAAGCAGATACCGTCACTCTGCTCTCCTATTTTTTGCCTCATTACATGATAGGACATCTCACTTTTGCTCTGTTAAGTCGAGAGTTTAGAAATCCATTCTGGTCGGAGGTATACGAAACTTCTTCTTCTTTCGCTCTCAGTTGGGAAGCTCTCCAGGCATTGATTCGGCCTGATCAGCTTATTTTCCGAGTGACCCCCAAAGGAGTAACCTCTCAACGTCCCCAGAAACTATCCTGGTCTTTGATTGCGCCGCACACGGTGGTGATGTCTCTGATCATTGCAGGCCTTATCCGGTCTGTCTACCACATCACCGCGGTTGGGACCTTGATAGATGCTTATGTGGTCAGTTCCATTTGGGCCATTTCCAATCTGTTTCTTTTAGGGTGTGCGGTGGAGGTCACCCGGGAACCCCTGCAAGAACGTTCCTCTTTTAGGTTGTCGCGAAGCATTCCATGTCAACTGCGTTGGGCAGGACAAACCCTCTCGGGAAAAACGCTGGATATCAGCGAAACAGGGGTTTCCGTCAAACTGAATGCCCCAGAAAACTTACCCGAAAAACTTAAAATCACTTTATTCGGAGATTATGAGGAAACAACGGAAGTAGAAGGAGAGATCGTCAGGAATCAATGGCAAGGCCTCCTGGGAAATGCCGCGAGCATACAATTTACAAATTTGTCCGAACCCTTACGCCAAAGCCTGATCCGCCAGATGTTCAGTTCCCCCCACAGCTGGGACAACATCACCCGCCGCTGGACTTCTTCTTGGAAAGCCTTAAAACAGATTGCCGTAGCGCCCGTTCGGCCGCGTTGGAAAAAAAGAGGGCCTATTTTAAGGTAGGTCTCTTGCCCTAGGAATAAGGCCCAAAAGTCCCAATCCTTTTTTCAAAAATTGAGATATCCTAAAAAGATGAAGAAGTTTTTCATCCTTCTACTGATTTCGCTTCTAGGGGGCGTCTCCGAGGCCGCTCAGATGAGAGGCTCCTCAAAGGGACCCCTTATCCCTCCTACATTGCGGAATCCCGGAACTGCTCCGCTCCTGCCCCCTGCTTTGGCTCCTTCACCTTATTCGGTAAGCCCCATTCGAGCCATCGCTCCTCCCCTCTCCATGGTACGAACCCTAAACTTTTCGGGTCATAGAGCCGGCACTCCCTCCGAGCGCCTGTTCCGGATTATAGAGAATATACGGAAAGAACCTCCTTCAGAAAAAAACCCTGCTCCCACCCGTGTCATACTCGATCAGATTTTTGATCAAGGTCACGCTCCTGTCACGAAAACGTCAACCTCATTGATTCCGGAGAGACCTGAATTTCGTTCTGAATATCTCGGCCCCTCGCATATCCCGGATGTCCATTATGGAAGAATGCTCCGAGCGGGAGCTGAAATACTGCTCGGCCCCACCGCTCTGTCTTCTCAAGAGTTACAGGAGGAGCAGACCCGCCAAAATCTTTTGGAATATATCCGAAGCAAAGACGATCGCTTGTATGGGCATGTCGTGAGAACAGGTCTTCTGGCAGGCCTGATCACTTTGGCCCTGGGACACTCTATGACTTTTGCTCAGAAAGTCTCCTGGGGAGCCCGATTTCATGACATCGGCCAGACCAACAGCCTTATCCTTTTTTTGATCAGAAAAGAAAGAAAGTTATTGGAAAGCGAAAGATTGGCCGCAGAATTTCATCCCGAGGAAGGGGCGAGCATAATTAGACAAATGGGAAACAAAATAGGCTCTGCATTTCAGGATGTCGCGTTTAACGTGGTCCTATATCACCATGAAAGGATGGACGGAACGGGATATCCCATTGGGTTGAAAGGACCGGATATCCCCATAGAAGCCAGGATCGTGGCTCTCGCCGACCATACAGATGCTTTAATGGAACACAGGCGCTACCGGCCGGGGATGACGCTTTCGGAAGCTTTCGCTATTTTATTAGGAGAAGCTCATGCAGGATTGGATCAGGAAGCGCTAAAAAAACTTTTATTTCTGGTCAGATATTTTACCACTTCCCCGGACACAACTCGTTTTACTTCTCATCAATAAATTCGGTGTAGCTGAAAGGTTTATTCCACTTCAACTCCACTGCGGTTAGTCCCTGAAAGGTGAGCACTAAATCAGAATTCCCTGAGACGACCTGCACCCCAAAAGAAGAGGTGGCCGTAGCCTCCTTAAATCCATAAAGCCAATACTCCCTAGATCCGGACATGCCGTCCGGCACCGTCCTATCGGGCATCCCCAACCACCACCGCACCTGCTTTTTGCTCATTCCCGCACGCACCTTAGAGTAGTCTCTAAATACAGCGGATTTGGAAGATGGCGTAATAGGAACAGAAGGGACGGTCTTAGCCATCTTCGGAGCATGAGGAACTTTTACGCCTATTTTCGGAGTTTTTAGATTGAGCGTCGTCCGAACTTCGGGCAGGGGAGAAATCGTCACGCCGCGGGTCAACACAAAATAACCTCCTCCAGCGGCCCCAAATACAGTTCCCGCGGTCAGCAAAGCCAAAGTCGTAGGTGAAAATTTAATCATGGCAATAAAGATAATTCCCCTAGTAGTTTATCAGAAATCTGGATTTTTGCAAGTGTCCCTGAGCCTAAATAAAGTGTCTAAAGTGTCCGATTAAAACTTCTGGCAAATAACCATTGAATTTTTTACATTCACCTGTTATCCTAAATGAAGATAAAAAAGCATCCAAAAGGCATACAGGGTCCCCGAATCCCCTCCCCAAACTGAGATTCTTTCATGAAAAGCGAAAAGGAAACCGAAACCGTAAAACCGGAATCCATCTTGGTGGTGGATGATGACGACAACATTTTGGATTTGTGCAGCAATGTCTTGAATCTGGAAGGGTACCAAGTCGTGCTCGCCCATAATGGGGAAGAGGTCCTATCTAAAATCAAATCCCTGGAGTTTGATATCGTGTTGACAGACCACGTGAAACTCCCCAAAGGAGAATCCGTGACCTGCGGCATTAAATCCCACTGTCCTGAAACGGATGTGATTGTGATGACAGGTTCTCCAACCCTGGAAAAAGCTATTTCCGCTTTTGAAGAAGGGGCCTCAGACTATCTCATCAAGCCATTCGACATGGAACGGCTCAAAGAAGTGCTCAATCGTTGTGTGCAGAAACGGCAAATGCAAAAAAACGCCGCCACCAAAGATCAGCTTAAGAATCAGGTTCAATCTGTTTTCTCAGAACTCAACTTAATGGCTCGGCTCAATGAGTTGGCAGGCGGGATTAAAAGTGACCGGGCTTGGACTGAACTGGTAAAAAATATATTAACCACTCTAAAAACAATTCAAGGTAATTCGCAGAATCCCTCCACAGATAAGCAACCCAAAGATGAAATCACCCCTTCCCTGGCCCAGTCTCTTGGCGGTGAACGTCTGGCCGGAAGGATGTTGGAATTGCTAGATAAATTTCACCAGGGAGAAATCCCTCAGATGAAGCTGCGCGCCAAGGACTTGGTGGTAGATCTAGAACAACATGAAGTGATGCTTAAGGGGAAAACTCTTAAACTGACCCCTACCGAATTTGATCTTTTGGCCTTATTGATGGTAAAACGCGGCAAAGTATTGAGAAGGACGTTTTTATACGAAGTTCTGTGGGACAATGACATGATGGTCACCAGCCAAACCCTGGCCCAACACATCAAAAACCTTAGAGCCAAGCTAGGCCCTTACGCCCACTACATCGAAACCCTCCAAACGATTGGCTACCGTTTCCGAGTTGATTAGCGTTCCTCTCGAATTTGTTACAATAACAAGAACAAAACTAAATCCTAACCCGAAAACCCCAGTTGGACCATATTTTCCGACATAAAGAGTCGTAAACTTATGTGCCTGCCTGCCGGCAGGCAGGCACCTGGGGATTTCGCCGCACAGCGGCCTCACTTGCCAGGATGGATATCGAAGAAGCAGATGTCTGGCAAGTGAGGGGTCGCCCCTCACTTTGGC
>JACQJM010000082.1 GCA_016205045.1 Elusimicrobiota bacterium
ACCCAAAGCGATGGCTCCCCCATTGACGTTGATCTTATCCTCGGGAATCTTCAGCTCCTGAATATCGATGAGGGTTTGAGCCGCGAATGTCTCATTGATCTCAAAAAGATCCATCTGATCCAGAGAAAGTTTGGCCTCCGTCAACGCTTTTCGAATAGCAGGAACCGAAGCCACACCCATCCTCTCGGGTTTCGTTCCCGCATAAGCACTCGACACAAATCGTCCCAAAGGTTCGCCCCTCCACTCTCTCAAGAATTTTTCAGAGCCCACCAACAAAGCCGAAGCCCCATCCACCAAACCATGAGTATTGGCGGAAGTAACGGTGCCCTGCTCCCCAAATAATCTTTTAGAGTTCTGAAAATAGGATACGGCAGGATCAGAAATAATCGCGTCGTCTCTTCTCACGTCCCCCAGCGGGACAACTTCTTCCGCCAGACGACCCGCCGCTTGAGCTTGAAAAGCTACCTGATGGCTGCGCAGCGCCCATCGATTCTGATCTTCTCCGTTGATTTTATATTCTTGAGCTAAATCCTGAACTGTTTTTCCTATGGGAGATCCACAAGCCAAATCTTTAAAAGAAGGAATAAAAACGTCCTTGCGCAACTGGCTGATATTGTCTGTTCCTCCCGTGACGACGAGATGAGCTTCGTCTCTGGTCACCGTCTGAGCCGCCGAAATCAGGGCGTACAGTCCTGTGCCGCAGGCCAGGTTGACCGCCAAACACGGCACTTCCACAGGAATTCCCGCCCTCAAGCCCACGTATCGAGACCCATAACAACCGTGCGCTCCAGCGTAATAAGTATTTCCAAACACCACCTGATCCACTTTTGAGGGGGGCAGAGCCGCACGTTCTAGGGCTCCCTTAACCGCGGCTGCCCCCAAATCAAAAGCGTCCGTTTGTTTAAATGCCCCACCAGGTTCCCCAGAGCCCATTTTGCCGTAAGCCCAAGTGACAAAGGGAGTTCTGGCTCCTGATAGAATATAAACGGGTGGCATGACTTTAGGGTCTTAGCCTAGCATTCTCCTCACTTGTTTGGGAAGTGTGATAAGAATTAAAATCTGCTATGATACCCCATCACAAAGGAGGAAATACCATGAAAACATTAGCCTATTTGATATTGCCGCTCTTTTTTATCGCATCCGTTCACGCTGAAGAAGGGCCTAAAACCGAAGAACAAAAAGTCCTCTACGCTCTGGGCGGAGTGCTGGGGCGCAACATCGCCATTTTCAACCTCAAGCCCGCAGAACTGAAATATGTCACCCAAGGTCTGCGCGATTCCGTAGAAGGCAAAAAACCTCAGGTGGATTTAGAAACCTACGGTCCCCGAGTAAACTCTCTGGCGGAAGCACGCCAGGCAGTGAAAGCGGATGCCGAAAAGAAAAAAGCTGGGGCCTTTATGGAAAAGGCGGCGCAAGAACCGGGAGCGGTCAAAACCGCCTCCGGACTGATATTTATTCCTGATCCTAAACAAACAGGAAAAGGAGCCTCCCCTAAATCCACAGATCAAGTGAAAGTTCATTACCACGGAACCCTCACGGACGGGACCGTGTTTGATAGTTCTGTTAAACGCGACCAACCTGCCACATTCCCTCTCAATGGAGTCATTCCCTGCTGGACAGAAGGTGTTCAGAGGATGAAGGTGGGTGGAAAAGCCAAGCTCATCTGTCCCTCCTCCATCGCTTATGGAGATCAAGGCCGACCCCCCCAGATTCCAGGAGGCGCCACCCTGGTGTTCGAGGTGGAACTTCTCGATATCGTTAAATAATCTGAGGTTAAGGTTCGGCGGGAACCACGTCAGAGGAAGAGTCTCTCAAAAATTTCTGGAAGTGCCTTTGAATATCTTTTTTAGCTTGACCTAACGCCAACATGGAATAGACATGTTTCCATGAGTCGGGAACAAAATGAAGCCTGAACCATTGATATTCGGGATGCTGCTCTGCTTGGGAAAGAGCCAAATATAAAGCGTCCGAAGATTCTTTGGGAATAGCCGGATCCTCTAATATGTTGATCATCAGAAATCTTTCGGGGCTCAGAGGATTATCGACAGGATAAATTGCATTGGGTCCGTAATAACTTAAAGGCTCGGCCGGCTGACTCAATTTTGCCATTTCCACCTTAAATCCGTCCAAACTCAAACTGTCTCTTTCCATTTTCTTTAGCCTTGATCTTTTATAATCATTCACCCCCAAACCATGGATATGGGTTAAAATTTCCGGAATATTGGCTCCCCCCAAAAGTGTGGCGACGGCCGCCACGCGAGTATCCGAAGCTGCCAATAAAAGCGCATCAATGGCTCCCAGACTAATACCCACTACCCCCACTTTATCCTGAGGGAATTTAAACCTTAGCTGTTCCAGAGCATCCAGCGTCCGGCGAGCACTGATAGTGGATTTAGGGGGGAAAGAAGGCAATGTGACTAAAGAGTCCAGATCGGTAACCTTGGGAGGAGCATTTCTTTCTACATACACACAGCGGTAATTTTTTTTAGCAAAGAAAGAACACATGGATTTAGCGATGCGGTAATTGGGATCTCCCGTCACGGTCAACACTAAAACCAACGGCCCCGGCTGAACCACTTGAAAGGGATGCGGGTTATACCAATGGATCACCAAAGGAACGTCGGGAGACTCTGGAACAGGAAACGTAAATCGTAAAATCTCAAGACGGTTAGAGACCCTCTCGCGATGCAAATCTATCGAAAGCCCTTTTCGGGTGTAAGACATCGGCGTGGCAGGTTGAAACGGAGTAAATACCCGAGAAGAGTCCTGCAGAAAAGATTTTTCCGCGCCATCTCTTAAGAATTCTCCCTCTCCCGCATGAGCGAATATCACCACCCACCCCCATAAAAACAATCCTAAAAATTTAATCTGCATAGGGACTAAACCTTCGGCTCTCCTCCCGTCTCGTAAGAGGGTGATCCGTTTGAACAAAATCAACATCTGTTCTAAGCAACTTGAGAATCTGTCCGTGACCCAAAAACCCAAAATGCTCCTCAAACAAAACATTTGCAAAAACTTTTACTTCCAAGGCGTGCAACACATCTAATAAATCGGAACTAGGATAGTCGGTATGGACGATCTCCGGTTTAAAACCCCAAACAGCCTTAGCTCGGATCAAATCTCCCACATCGTGAATCCTTAATAAGACCATCATCTCAGGATATTTCTTCTTCAACCTAGCCAGGTTTCTCATATCAATTTGACGATCTTTTTTGGGTGATTTTGCATTTTCAGGAGCAGGGAACTGAACAAAAAAAATCACATCGTCAAAAGAACCATTTTCATGAATCCAATCAGCCACCTTCTCAATTAGGTCTTCCTTAAAATGTAGATCCAAAACGACTCTGCCGCGGGTGATGGCGTAAATATCTTGGAATTTCGGCAAGGATTCTCCGTTTTTTAGGTGAGCATTCTCCAAAGTCGCAGAAGAATAATTTCCAATTTTGCCCTTTTTGATAGAGGTGGTATTTTTCATTTCCGAATGGCAAATCACATACACCTGACCATCTTGAGAAGCACGAAGGTCAATTTCCATGACTTTAAGGCCCATCCTAACCGCTCCTTGCGCCGCACCCCTACTGCTTTCGGGAGCTCCTAACCCAAATCCCCGATGGGCCACCACGAACAAACGCCGGCATCGAGGATCGCGAATGCAGCGAGCAGTATCCTTTGTGTCGGGAAGGGAAATAGGATTTAAGGAAGCTTTCTGTAAGGAATCTTGAGCAGCCGCTTGAATCTGCCCTTCGCCATTTTCCAGCGCCTCAAAAAACTGACCTTCACTGTTTTTCGCCCCCCAACCCGTATGGGAAGCACTGAGGAAGCCCAAAAATGCCCAACAAAAAGCTTTAATAATGCTAGACATTGAGATTCCTAGGATATTAATTATTAAGAAAATCGGGATGGGCCTGAAGGGCAAAAAATCCGCCCGAAAAAGACCCACAAGAAGTAGGCCTGTTGTCCCGAACAGAAAGGCTGGACTGGAAAAAGTTCTTCTCCCGAGTTTGTCCTGAAGGATGTTTGGGACGGAGCTCTGCGGAGAGGGCTAGCGGATGGGGCCCCCCTCAGGTTGTGCAACTGAATTTTTCGGGCTAAGGCGTTCCAAAGCCTTTACCTGCCTGAATAGCAAGCACCAAACGTTTCCCCTGCCGGTTGTCTCTTAACGTATAGGCCAAGTCGATGCGGATGGGCTCATTTTGCGTAGATCGGGAAAAAGCGATCCGAAGCCCAATCCCCACGGAACTACGTAAATCCTCGATCTGGAAATTCCCTCCCGCCGGCCAGGCATACCCGGAATCAAAAAAAACTACTCCTCCTAGCGAAACCAAATGAAATAGGTCATCCACGATATAAATTCGATCTTCCAAATTAGCAAGAAAGCGCTTTTCCCCAGCAAACTGGCCTATGGAGTATCCGCGCAATCCGTTATCCTCCCCTAAAAGTAAGATTCTATCGGGATCCAGGTGGGAACCATGATCATAGGCAGCGGAGGCGGCCAGCGTCTGTCGAGGCAGACTTTGGTTGTAATACTGGGCGCTTCCTCTCCACAACACATTTGATTTTTCCCGACCACTAAAACCGGCGCTGTATTCCCCACGCATCAATGTAAAGTGTCCTTGGTCCCAGGAGTAGCCCGCCTGGGCCGAGACTTCTGGAAAAAGTTGAGTCTGAGCCGAGCCCAGCCAGCGAGGGCCAATCCCCATCTTAGCCGCGAACGTGGGTCCCAGATTAAAGTCTTCATCCCGATCGAACTTTTCGATGTGTCTCTCTTTAATAAACCGGATTTCTTGCCAACCTACTCCAGGTTGCAGAAGTCCAAACCCGTCCACCGAAGGTTCCAAACCGGGGGTGCTGCCTTCTAACTGATCGAATTTGTCGGTTTGATGGCGAAAGGTGAGGCCCACTTGGCGCGTCCTTTCCGTGGAAGGGAAAAGGGATTTTCCCAAACCGAAAGAGAGTTCCCGGTGAGTCTTTCTAAAATTTCCCACCAAACTGCCGCTGGAGTAGAAAGGAAGTTTTCTTTGCTCAACAAATCCAGATCCCCCCACCGAAAAAGGGGCGATGGTGGCATAAAAAGGTCGGGCCAAAGATCCTCCATAACGATAGCCATTGGTGTGACGATTAGCATCCAGACTCAAGGATAGGCGTTTTCCCAAAAATTGAGGGTCCCGATATGTGAGACTTTTATCGATCCCGGTTGAGTCCCTTTTATAGACCAGACCCACGAGTTTTCCAGAACCGAGAAAATTTCTTTCTACGATCCCCACATTCCAATTGTTGTTGCCTCCCACACGCTTAAAATCAAGCTGCAGCTCCAAGGTCCAGGCATCGTAAGTGTAGACCGTAACATCTACGGTTCCATTGCGCGGGGGAGAGGGAATAATACTAACCCGGCGCAAAAATTTATATTGGCGAAGATTTCTCTCCGATTCTCGGAGCAAATCCAAATCATAAATGTCTCCTTCTTTAAAGAGTAGTTCTCGGCGTATCCAATTAGACCGTGTGACGATGTGGATCGCATTCGCCCAGCGGTAAAGGAATAGAGAACGTTGGGAGGCATCGAAAACATTTTTAGAACTAATAGCGACCTTCCCCACCTTAAGATTAGAGTAGGGAACGGCCTCCACGGACCTGCTGAATCCCAGCAGTATCAGTGCTATTGGAAATGAGAGAGGAACCCAGGTCTTCACTAGTGCAATCAGGAGAATTCATTGTATTGTATTTTCTAACCTAGATAAATATAGAACTTATAGAAAATACTTCTTATATCACCCCTCTTTTTCTTAACTGGATGGGAATGTCCCAGAAAAGGTACAATAAGGATCTTCATGTCTTTTGGCCAACTTAAACTCCACCCAGAAATCTTACAGGGCATTCGGGCGATGGGTTTTACCCAACCCACTCCTATCCAATCCGAGGTCATCCCCCTTGCTTTGGAACGCCAGGACATCCTCGGGTGCGCCCAAACGGGAAGCGGAAAAACAGCCGCTTTTGTTCTGCCTATTTTAAATCATCTTCTCCAGCATCCCAGACCCGGCTTGAGAGCTTTGGTGTTGGTTCCCACCCGAGAACTGGCCGCTCAGGTGGAAACCGTCTTTCGTGACTGCGGTCGTTTCACTCCTTTCAAGGTTGCCATGATCATTGGAGGAGTGGGTTTTCACGGACAGCAGCAAGCTGTCCGTCAAGGTGCCCAGATTCTCGTGGCGACTCCGGGTCGGCTCCTGGACCATCTCCACCAAGGCAGTTTCACCTTATCTCAAGTGGAACAACTGGTCTTGGATGAAGCGGACCGCATGCTGGACATGGGATTTCTGCCCGACATCCGCTCTATATTAAGCCGCCTCCCGCAAGGCCGTCAAACCATGCTTTTTTCAGCCACCCTTCTTCCGGAAGTGGAGCGAGTCGCCGCGTTTGCCTTGCGCCACCCCAAAAGAGTTGAAATTTCTCCGCCCACCTCCACCGCGACTGGAATCAATCAAGTCGTGTACCCAGTAAAACAGTCGCAAAAATCGGAATTTCTGGTGCAGTTCCTGAAATCCACCCAAATCCGTTCGGTTCTGATTTTCTGCCGGACCAAACACGGGGCAGATCGCTTGGCATGGCGGCTGAAGGAGCTGGGCTTTTCCATAGGCGTTCTGCATGCGGACCGGACTCAAGGGCAACGCACGGTCGCTATGGAAGGCTTTCGCAAAGGAAAATTTCAAATTTTGGTCGCCACCGATATCGCCGCACGAGGCATCGATGTCCAGGAGATCAGCCACGTGGTCAATTATGATGTGCCTCGGCACCCTGAAGACTATGTTCATCGAGTGGGCCGAACCGCTCGGGCCTACAAGGTGGGGGACGCGGTCACGTTCATGGACCCTGAAGAGCAATCCTTTTTGACCGCCATCGAACGCTTCCTGGGAGTCGTTTTTTCTCGAGCCATCCTCCCTGGATTTCCCTATGTCACTCCCCCTCAACTGGAACCTCCCAAACCCAAAACCTTCTCCAATATCCGTTGGGGCCGCCGCCGCATTGCCAGCTCCCGCAAGGCCCTTTTCCGCCGCTAAAAATTCAGGACCATCCCACCACCTTCTGGCGAAGCGTCATAGCGCCTTTAGGCGCTCAGCAGGTGGTGGGACCATCTAGTCCCCTCCACCCTAGGCCTAAAAGCAGTTCTTCTTTAGGCCCATGGACCCATACGTCCCTTTCTCAACCACTGATATAATGATTTTGCAATACCATCCTAAAATGACGAGGTCCCCATGCAGACATCCCTAACCCCTTCCGAAAAACCTGTTCATAGCCCTGAATATCGTTGGCGCCGTTTTCAAAATTGGTTTCCCCTGGGCCTTACCTATGCCACTTTCTACATGTCTCGCTACAATTTGAACGTAGCCTCCACCGAAGTGATGGGACGGTTCCACTGGAGCAAGGCTGAGTTCGGGGTGGTGGCCACCGCTGGGTTCTGGACCTACGCCCTCTCTGTTATACTCAACGGTCCCTTAACCGATCGCATCGGAGGAAAGCGAGCCATTTTGACCGCAGCCCTAGGAACGGCGGCGATCAATGCTTTGGTAGGATTTTTATTTTTAAACGGATGGACCACCAAGGTTTTGGTGGGCATGAGCCTTCTTTACGCGGTCAATATGTACTTTCAGTCTTTCGGAGCCCTCTCGGTGGTTAAAACCAACGCTCCCTGGTTTCATGTTCGAGAACGCGGAGTATTCGGGGGCATATTCGGCAGCATGATTTCGGGTGGTTACTTTTTAGCCATGACGGTGGGAGGCTGGATCCTTGCCTACCTTCCCTGGTACTGCGTGTTTTTGATTCCTTCGGCGGCCGTAGGGGTGATGTACATTATCGATAAAGCCTTGGTAGTCAATTCACCCAAGGAGGCAGGATTCGAAAATTTCAACACGGGAGATGCCTCCAGCCATTCGACCGACAAGGACAAGCCTGTAGATCTTCCCTATTTAGTCAAAAATGTATTCACCAATCCCGTGATTCTTACTTTGACGGCAGCCGAGTTTTGCACGGGTTTCGTGCGGCAAGGGCTTTTACTCTGGTTTGTGCCTTTCCTGAAAGAGGTGCATCACATCCACCATGGCACCACCCTATTCTCGGTAGCCACGGTGGGAATCACGGTGGGCGGCATCCTGGGAGGGCTTCTGTGTGGGTTCCTTTCGGATAAAGTATTTCAATCCCGAAGGCCTCCTGTAGCTTTCGTATTCTACATGGGACAGATTGTCTCCCTTTTGATTCTGGGTTGGGTGACTCAACCCGGCGCGGCCGCTTTCATGATCGGGTTCACCTGCATGTGGATATTCGGGGTGCATGGGATGCTTTCCGGAACCGCTTCCATGGATTTCGGAGGCACCAAAGCCGCCGCCACGGTGACAGGACTTCTGGATGGAATCCAGTACATCGCGGCGGGCCTGACCGGCTTTCTGTTGGGAGGACTCCTGGACAAATTTGGGTGGAGCGTCTGGACTCCCATGATCATCCCGTTTTCCGCCATCGGGGGTCTTTTGATGCTGACCCTTTGGAACAGCACTCCCAAGAACACCAAAGTGTCCTTGCCTGCTAAAAAACCCTCTGCGCCAGAAAGAGAAGCGGTTACCGCGTAATGCCGACCCGGCCTCTAGAAGATACAACTCAAAGACCGACAAAAGAGTTGTCTCAATCTGAAGTCCTGCAGGATATCCTCTTAGAACTATTATCTCTCCGCAAAAAAGACTTAACCCCTCTCGTCATTTTTGATATAGATGACACCCTGCTTTCCACCCTCCCACGGCATCTGCGCATCTTAAAAGAGTTCACGACTCAACCCGAGCTGTGTTCGTGCTTCCCCAAAGAAGCGAAACGTCTAGCCTCTTTAAAAACCGTGGATATTCGGTACTCCATCACCGATACCGCTCGGTCGGCCGGAGTGATGGAGGAGACTCTTCTCAAAGAGCTGCTGGATTTCTGGTTCGATCGTTTTTTTAAAAACGAATTCCTGCGCGCCGATGATCCCGTGGCGGGAGCCCCTGACTACTGCCAGGAAGTCATTGCCCAAGGAAGCCACCTTGTTTACTTGACGGGCCGCGATGAGGCGATGCGAGAGGGAACTCTTTTTAGCCTCTCCCGGCACGGCTTCCCCATGCCCAATGAGAAAAATGTCCGCTTGATCCTAAAACCTAAATTTGAAACCCCGGATGCGGAGTATAAGTCCGAAGCTCTGGAAAAGATTTCCGAGATGGGAGAAGTAGCAGCCGTATTTGAAAACGAGCCTTCTCACATTAATTTTTGCCAAGAACGCTTCCCTCAGGCCAGCATGGTGTTCGTGGATACCCACCACTCGGGAAAACCCGTCACCCCGCACTCCCACATCCCTTGGATTAAAAACTTTCTGAAATCCCTTTAATGCTTGCCTCCCAAAAAACAACAAGCCTCCTCACCAGCCTGATCATTCTTCTTGGCTCTTTTAATCTCTTGAGTCATGCAGAGAGCGTCCTTTCCCGTGCAACTCAAGAAAACGCATTAACCACAGCCTACGGAGAGGCACAGAGAGTCGCTCAACAGACAGTCCCAGGAACCCCTCGCTCTTCTCGCCCACCTGTCGAATCTTCATTTTCGGGCGTGGTCGTTTCTATCCAGGATGGGGACACCATAGGAGTTTTAAGGGAGATTGCAGGGGACAAACAAGAAGTGCGAATCCGGCTTTACGGCATTGACTGTCCTGAGAAAAGTCAGCCATTTGGAAATCGAGCCAAAGAGTTTACTTCCGATCTGTCCTGGGCAAAGAATGTCACCGTTCACGTTAAAGATGTCGACCGATACGGCAGACTTGTGGCCGAAGTCATTCTCCCCGATGGCCGCAGCCTGAACCAAGAACTGGTCAGGGAGGGATACGCGTGGTGGTACCAACATTTTGCTCCCAAAAATAAAGAACTTGACTCTTTGCAAAAAGAGGCTCGAAAATCTAAAAAAGGACTTTGGAGCATTCCCAACCCTACTCCTCCCTGGGATTTTAGAGCCTCACGACAACACAAAAACTACTGATGCCTGCGTAAGTAACGCCCTATCCCGAAGGAAAAAATGGAAGGGTTTTTCAGGAAAAGATATAATAAACCTATGGAAACCCAAGAGGCGGTCATTTTGATCGGACACGGAGCCGCGGCGTCCGACACTCCCAGACCTTTGGTGGAAGAGCTCAAAAAATTGGAGATGCGGCGCAGAGCCCAAAAAATCCTTCAGATGAGCCCTCGTGAAGCGGAACTGGACAAACAGGTGCGCCAATGGCCCCGAACCCACAAAACAGACCCTTATAAATATGGTCTCGAGAAAATTCTAGAGACTTTGCAGAAAAAATTATCCGACAAACACGTCGTGCTGGCTTTCAACGAGTTCTGTGCTCCCAGCGTAGAAGAGATTATCGCACAACTTGTAAATCAGGGATTCAAGCAGATCACACTGATTTCAACCATGTTCACCCGGGGGGGCATTCATGCCGAGGTAGAGATTCCTGAGATTGTGGTCTTAGCTCGCAAACAGCACCCCAACATTCGTTTTGAGTACATTTGGCCTTTCGATTTGAGTCTAGTAGCGGATTTCCTAACGCAACACATTCAAAAAATAAGAGTCTCCTAAAGGAGGCTGCCTCCTTTTCACGAATAAATATGTTTAATTTGTTTTTTTATTCAAAAGGAGGCTGCCTCCTTTAATGTTATGGATAAGCTGCCTAAAATTGTCATTGTGGGGGGAGGGTTTGGCGGACTTTATGCGGCCTTCACCCTACATAAAAAACCTGTAGACGTCATATTGGTGGACCGCCGCAACCATCACCTCTTCCAGCCTTTTCTGTATCAAGTGGCCACCGCCGGGCTCTCCCCCGGAAATATCTCCCAACCCATCCGTCATATATTAAGCCGCAGCCCCAATATCCGGGTGCTTCTGGCGGAAGCCACGGAAGTAGACCCGGAACGCCGCCAGCTTCATCTCGCAGACGCCCAGATTCCCTATGACACTCTGATTTTGGCCACCGGGGCGAGCCACTCCTATTTTGGCCACGAGGAGTGGAAACCTTTCGCCCCAGGGCTCAAAGACATCGAGGATGCGGTGGAAATTCGACGCCGCATCCTTCTAGCGTTTGAAGCCGCGGAACGAGAATTAGACGAAGCCCGCCGAAAAGCCTTGCTCTCCTTTGTGGTAATTGGAGCGGGCCCCACCGGCGTAGAGCTGGCGGGAGCCTTAGTGGAGATCGCTCAACACACGTTGGCCCATGATTTTAAATCCATCAATCCAGCCCAGGCCCGTATCATTCTTTTGGAAGCAGCGCCCCGTATTCTACCCACGTTTGCCGAAAGCTTAGGCCAAGCGGCCACTCAGTACCTGACCAAGAGAGGGGTGGAAGTTCGCACCCAAACCGCCGTGACCCGCATCAGCTCCGGACTCGTGGAAGCCGGCTCTCAACGCTTTCCAGCACAAACTATTTTATGGGCCGCCGGAGTGGCCGCCTCTCCTTTGGCTAGAACCCTCAAAGTCCCTCTGGACAAAGCGGGGCGGGTTTTGGTGCATCCCGATTTGACCATCCCAGGACATCCTGATGTTTTCGTGATCGGCGACATTGCGGCGTTTCATCACCAAGGGAACAAGCCTTTGCCCGGCATGGCCCCTGTAGCGATCCAGATGGGCCGCCACGCCGCATGCAACATCCTGCGAAAAATCCAAGGGCAAGAAACCCTTCCCTTTCATTACCGCGACAAGGGCATGATGGCCACCATCGGAAGAAATGCCGCCGTCGCGGAGATAGGTCCTTTTCGGTTCACGGGATTTCCGGCTTGGGTGGTGTGGCTGTGGGCGCACATTTTTTTCCTGATCGGTTTCCGCAACCGGTTGATGGTGATGATCGAGTGGCTATGGGCCTATGTCACTTTCAGCCGCGGTGTGCGCCTTATCACGGGCGACACCACGCTCGCCTCCCGAAGATCTAGTTCAGACAGACCCAACTAGAATTTATCGTCCTGGTGAAGAATTTCTAGTATAATGCTCCCTCTAGGATGGAACACCTCATCACTTTTGCCATTTATTTGTTTGATTTTATCCTCCACCTGGATAAACATCTCAACACCATTATCCAGCAGTACGGGACCTGGACTTACCTTATTCTCTTTATGATCGTCTTCTGTGAAACAGGATTGGTGGTCACCCCCCTTCTTCCCGGAGATTCTCTGCTCTTCGCCGCCGGGGCTTTTGCGGGCATGGGCTCTTTAAATGTGGGGTGGCTTTTCTTGCTTCTCGGCGCCGCGGCGATTTTGGGGGATACCGTCAACTACCAGATAGGAAATTACTTGGGGCCTAAAGTCTTCCAAAAAGAGGACTCACGGTTTCTTAAGAAGGAATATCTAGACCGCACCCACCAGTTTTATGAAAAATACGGCGGAAAGACCATCATCATTGCGCGATTCGTGCCTATCGTGCGCACATTCGCCCCCTTCGTGGCGGGAGTGGGCCACATGACCTATGGGCGGTTCCTCTCCTACAACGTGGTGGGAGGCATCCTCTGGGTGGCTGTTTTCGTAGGAGGAGGGTATCTCTTCGGAAACCTTCCCGCCGTCAAACACAACTTCACCTTAGTGATCCTGGCTATCATCGTTCTCTCCATTCTTCCCGGCATTATTGAGTTTCTTCGCGCCCGTCGAAAAACCTCTTAAAACCACTCTCTAAAAATGGTAAAATAGTAATGCACCTTTGATTTTTCCCCATCTTGTAGATTTCCAGGAGGCTCTCATGACCACCGCCACTGCCAGAAAAGAAATTTCTCCTCAAAGCACCATGGAAGAAGTTTTAGCCGCTTATCCCAGCGCCCAGCGCGCTCTTTTTACGCGCTATCACATTGGAGGATGCTCCGACTGCGGCTTCCAACCCACAGAGACCCTGGAACAAGTCCTACTTCGCAAAAATGTCCTGGATGTGGAAGAAGCCATTCAACACATCAAAACAAGCCAGGGAGTGGATGACCGCATGCAAATTACCCCTGAAGAGCTCTCAAAAAATTTAAAACAAAAAGGGGTCAAGCTCATTGATGTGCGCACTCCACGGGAATACCGTCTTTTTCATATCGAGGGAGCCCTCTTGGCGACAGAAGAGCTCGTCAAAGAAATCATGTCTCAGTGGTCAAAAGACACACCCATCATGCTTTATTGCCACCTGGGAACTCGAAGCCTGGATGCCGCCTCTTATCTGATAGGCCATGGCTTTACTCAGGTGAGCTCTCTGCGCGGCGGGTTAGAGACTTGGTCTCAAAAAATCGATCCTCTGATGCCACGCTACGCTCCTCAAGAAGATTTGCAAAGTGTTTCTCCGGATTCCAAACTGGGTGTGTCTGTCTATGTTCATCCCAACAATCCCAATACAGCCAAGTTCGTGCTGAGCCAACCCTTACTCCCCAAAGGTTCCGCTTATTTCCAGAATAAGGAATCGGCAAAAGGCTCTCCCTTGGCGGAAAAACTTTTTCAGTTGGATCAAGTGATGACCGTGCGCCTCTCAGAAAATACCCTCACCCTCACCCGCACCGACTGGGAAAATTGGCGGCCGGTGACCGAAAAAGTTTCCGAGATTCTCCGATCGCATATTCTCTCGGGCCAACCTGCCGTCTCTGAAAATGTCACCTCCTCTTCCCTGTCATCCGTGGAACTAAAAAACAAGGTTCAGGAAATCTTTGACACCCAAATCAACCCCGCGGTGGCAGGACACGGCGGGAACATAGAGCTTTTGGATGTCAAGGATAACAACATTTACATCAAGATGGGAGGTGGGTGCCAAGGCTGTGGCCAAGCCAACGCCACCCTGCGTCAAGGGATCGAGGCCACCCTCCGGGAGACATTCCCCCAGATCAACGAGATCCTGGACGTGACGGATCACGCCTCAGGGACAAACCCCTACTACAAGTAATTTTAGATTTTGCCTGCCTGCCGGCGAGGCAGGGATTGCCGATTTTGGATTGAATTAGAAAAAATAGGCTTGACCCACTGTTCATGAAAATTATTTCAGGAGGTCAAACAGGCGTGGACAGAGCCGCTTTGGACTCAGCCCTAGAATGTGGGGTGGCGTGCGGAGGGACTTTACCCAAGGGCAGACTCACGGAAGAGGGTCCTCTTCCCTCTCGATACCCTCTGCAAGAATGTAATTCGGAAGACTATTCCGTCAGAACAGAACTGAATGTGATGTGCTCCGATGCGACGTTGATCCTCAATGGAGGAGAGTTGAGCGGAGGCACCCAACTGACCGCACAGCTCTGCCAAAAACATAAAAAACCGTTCTGCATGGTGGAGATAGACCGCACAAGCTCTCCAGAAGCTTCACAAACGATTTTGGATTTCCTCCAAAAAACAAGACCCCAAGTGTTGAATGTAGCCGGACCACGCGAATCCAAATGCCCCGGCATTTACCAAAAAAGCTTGAATATCCTCAACCCTACT
>JACQJM010000080.1 GCA_016205045.1 Elusimicrobiota bacterium
GATGGTCACCCCCACCTTCATCCTCCCCCATCAAGGGGGAGGTATAGCTGGAGAAGTTCTGGCCTCATGGCAATGCGCGAATCAGATTATCCAGGTCTTCTTCCGTTTTCGTTTCCGTAGCGCACACTAAAAGCGCATTTTTCATCTCGGGATAAAATGTTCCCAAAGGCAAGCCGGGCAGGATACCCTTCTTTAAGAGTTTCTCCTGAACCTGTGCCGCAGGAATTGGCGTTTTCAGAACAAACTCATTGAAGAAAGGAGACTTAAACCACAGGCCGTAGCCTTTTTTCTTGGACAACCTCTCCGCCAAATCGTGGGCCACCTGCACATTGAGCTCTCCTAATTCCCGCATCCCCTGAGGGCCCAAAAGAGCCATATAAATCGTGGCGGCCAGGGCGCAGAGAGCTTCGTTGGTGCAGATGTTGGATGTGGCTTTTTCCCGGCGGATGTGTTGTTCACGAGCTTGGAGCGTCAACACAAAACCCCGACGCCCATCACGGTCCACCGTCATGCCGCAAAGTCTTCCAGGAATTTTTCTAAGCAGGGATTCTTTGCAGGTCATGATGCCCAGATAAGGCCCCCCATATTCTAGGGGAAGACCCAGAGGCTGTCCCTCCGCAACCGCAATGTCCGCTCCCTGTGGCCCCATAGGCACTTTGGTGCTCTCCCCTGGGACCGTGGGAAATGGAACAGCACCCACGGTTCCCCATTCCCCGGGAGGTGATAAAATCCCCAGAGAAGCTGGATTGACGCTGGCGACAAGCAGAGCCCCCACCCCATGCACTAAATCTCCCAGCTCATTCATAGGTTCCAATGCACCAAAGAAGTTAGGGTGCTGCACCACCACCGCCGCCACTCGATTATCTAGATGTTTTTTCAAAGCTTCCAAATCCAAAACTCCCTGCGGGCAAGGAATTTCCACCAGTTCCACCTCTTTCAACTCTGAAAGATATGTTTTGACCGTCTGCAGAGAATGAGGATGGAGAGAGCGGGGATACAGAACCCGATTCCTCCCGGTGTGCCTTAAGGCCATCAGAACTGCCTCGGCCAGAGAGCTGGCACCATCGTACATGGAGGCGTTGCAGACGTCCATCGAAAAGAGGTCGCAGATCAAGCTTTGGAATTCATAGATCGCCTGGAGGGTGCCTTGGCTGGCCTCGGCTTGATAAGGGGTATAAGCCGTGACGAACTCCCCCCGCATTGCCAGAACCCATACCGCGGCGGGGATGAAGTGGTCGTAAGCGCCTCCTCCTAAAAAAGAGAGAAGGGCCGGGTGGCGGGCGGCCTGTTTTTCTACCTCGCGGGTGAGTTCCAACTCCGTGAGCCGAGGTGGCAATTTGAGCTTAGGATAAAGGATGTTTTGTGGAAGATTTCGGAAAAGGTCCCGGAAATCCCGGACCCCGATTGTCCGGAGCATCTCCTGCTTTTCTTTTTCTGTGGTGGGAATGAACATAGTAAAGAATAGATGCTAAAAACTATTGTACTTTTTTACGAGATTTAGTGCGAAGTAGTCTTGACGAATTCTTGATACTTAGAATGATCCATCAGGTTATTCGCTTCGGTAGGATTGGAGGGTTTTATCTTAAAAAACCAGCCCTGATCATAGGGGGATTGATTGACCAAGGAGGGATCCTTAACCAACGACTCATTGACGGCAGAAATCTCCCCCGAAATAGGGGCATAGATATCGAAAGCAGCCTTCACCGATTCCACCACGGCCACCGCTTCTCCTTGTTTGACCTTGCGGCCGATCTTGGGCAGTTCCACGAATACCACATCTGTGATCTCATGCTGAGCATGATCCGAAATGCCCACCACCGCCTCATTCCCATTTAAGGAAACCCACTCGTGGGTCTTGGCGAACTTACAGGAGTTAGGATTAGCCATGTTTAGCGTGAAACGTAAGATGTAAAATGTGAGACGTTGGTAAACTTTACAAACTTTCGCGAATTTTTGAAAGTTCCCGCTTGGCGCGCTTGCGGCTGTAACGTTTCTTGCTCTCCACAACTCGGGTGCGGGGATTCACCCTCCAGACCCTGCGAGCTTTTATGGATTTACCCTTCTTTTTCATCCGGACCTGTCGAACCCCTCACCTAGCCTCCGACCACCCTCTCCCAACCCCTCAACCTACCTTCTCCCCTCTAGGGGAGAAGGAAAAAGGATGAGGGGGAGAGGGAAAGAGTAGGTTACCCGCACGTGTAAAAAGGAACGGGAACTGCTTCAGCCTGCACTTTCTTGCCGTGAATCTCGATCCCCACCTTGCTGCCCACCTTTAAATTCGTCTGGTTGACATACCCAGTTCCTATGCCCACCCCCAACGTGGGAGAATAGGTGGCACTATTGAGTTCCCCCAGACGAACTGAGTCCAGATAAACCCCACATCCCGCCCGCGGGACCCCTCCTCCCAAAAGTTTAAAACCTTTAAGGGATTTTTTGAGTCCCTCCGATTTCTGTTTGAGCAATGCCTGCTTCCCAATAAAATCCGGCTTCTGAAATTTCACCACCCAGGCGTAATTGGCCTCCAGAGGGGTGTGATCGTCATCGATATCTTGTCCATATAAAAGGTATCCCGCTTCAAGCCTTAATGTGTCCCGAGCCCCTAACCCACAGGGCAACATTCCGAAAGAGCGTCCATTGACCAAAAGAGTTTCCCAAAGGCGCGACAGCACTTCGTTAAAAGCAATGATCTCGAACCCGTCCTCTCCCGTATAGCCGGTGCGTCCCACCACACACTTTTTACCGAACACTTCTTTTTCAAAAACTCCAAACCTGTCTAATGCTTTCACCTCAGGCAAAAGATCTCCAACAATCTGCTCGGCCCTGGGCCCCTGCACGGCTAGGATCCCGTAAAGCTCGCTTAAATTTTGCAGTTCCACGCGATACCCCTTGCTGTGCGATCTCATCCAAGCAAAATCTTTATCGGTGGTGGCGGCATTCACCACAACAAAATACCGATGCGGCGCTAAACAGTAGAGGATGACGTCATCCACCACCCCTCCCCTTTCATTGAGAATGTGGGAATACTGTCCCTTTCCGGGACCAATTTTAGAAACATCGTTAGAAGTGATGACCTGAAGAAAATCTAAAGATTGAGGTCCTTCCACGATCACCTGTCCCATGTGGGAAACATCAAAGAGACCACAAGCATTCCGCACCGCTTGATGCTCCTTGAGAATGCTGGAAAACTGAATGGGCAGTTCCCACCCATGGAAATCCACCATGCGAGCTCCCAACTGTTTCTGAACTTCAAACAAGGGAGTCCTTCTCAACGTTTCCGTAATCATCGCTAACCCCTCACCCCTGTATTGATGCCATCTCGTCCGCGTGGTAGGAGCTGCGCACTAAAGGACCGCTAAATACATTACCACGTGGCGAAGCCCCAATGTCTTGGCGGCTTGAGCCACCTTCTCCGGCTCCTGGATATCTATAACCCCTTTGGGATTTCCTCGCGTTTCAGCGCAAAAACCACAAGCTCGAGTACAAACAGCTCCCAAAATCTGAAATGTAAGAGTCCCTCGCTGCCAACAATCCAGACGGTTGGGATACTTTGCCTCCACACACACCGTGTTCAAAGACAGAGAAGACAATGTGGAAGTCACGCGGTCAAACAAAGGACCCGAAGGAAGTTTCTGCAGCCCCACACTGGCCACCTCGGGCCATGTGTAAAGGCAGCGCGGCACCAAATTTCCATCGTAAGCCCGCGAAGTTTGGGACACCGCATTGGCACCTGCCAACTCTCCTTGTGCTGAAGCGGCATGGGCCAAAAGAGAAAGTCCATTGACATCCCCCACCGCGTAGATATGCGGCTGGTTGGTGCGCAAATAAGCGTCCACAGAAATCCCTTTCTTGTCATAGAGAACTCCGGCCTCTTTGAGACCCAAGGCTTCTGGGCGGCCGCGGGATAGCCCCCCGGTCCCGCTCCGATCACAATGACATCATAATCCACGTTTTGAATCATATCAGCGGAATCTAATCAAGCTATAAAAGGCTCGACCTCACCCACTATAGGCTCGGCCAGATTCCTCGGGGCTTTCACTTCGAAAAAC
>JACQJM010000081.1 GCA_016205045.1 Elusimicrobiota bacterium
ATGGGAAGGCTATAACTTTGAAGACGCTATCCTGGTTTCAGAGCGGTTGGTGAAAGAAGATTTTTTTACTTCCATCCATATTCAACAATTTGAAGTAGAAGCCAGGGATACGAAGCTCGGCTCCGAGGAAATCACACGAGACATTCCCAACGTGGGTGCCGAGGCATTGGAATATTTGGATGAGCAGGGAATTGTGGTTCCCTCCACGGTAGTGAGGTCGGGAGATATTTTAGTGGGCAAGGTGACGCCCAAAGGGGAGCAGCAACTCACCCCCGAAGAAAGGTTGCTCAAGGTTATCTTTGGTAAAAAGGCGGAAGATGTGCAAGATGCCTCTTTGCGCGTTCCCCCCGGAGTGAGTGGGAAGGTCATCTCGGTTCGAGTTTTTGTTCGCCGAGAAAAATTATCCAAACCGGAAGAAAGGAAACGCATGGAGGCCGTAGAGAATCGCCTGGAAACCCAGATGAACAATCTGAGAGCCCAGCGCAAAGAATCTTTGGCGAACTTGGAGAACATAAAATCCTCTTCAAGGCGCAAAGAAGAAGAGGAGAGGATCCAACTATTTTTTAAGCTCATGGAGAAAAAGTTCCGTGAGGATGCTCAGCGTGACCGGGAAAATTTGAAACGCGGAGATGATCTTCCCGTGACGGTCAACAAAGTGGTGAAGGTTTATATTGCGGCACGGCGCAAACTGCAGGTGGGAGACAAGGCCGCCGGACGGCACGGGAATAAAGGGGTTATCGCCAAAATTCTCCCGGAAGAAGATATGCCCTTTTTACCGGATGGGACTCCCGTGGATGTAGTGCTTTCTCCCCTGGGTGTTCCTTCGCGCATGAATGTGGGACAACTTTTGGAGACGATGTTGGGGTGGGCCGCCCATCACCTGGAAACCCAAATGGTCTGTCCCGTTTTTGATGGGGCCAAGGAGGCCGAGGTTTTGGAGATGGTTAAAAAAGCCAAAGAGGATCTCCGCAGGCGTGGTGTGGCAGAAAAATATTTGCCCAGCGATGACTGTCGAATCACCCTTTACGATGGGCGGACGGGAATGCCTTTCCAAGAGAAAATCACCATAGGCTATATGTACCTCATGAAGCTGATCCATTTGGTGGAAGATAAGATTCACGCTCGATCCACGGGACCTTATTCCCTCATCACGCGGCAGCCCCTGGGAGGCAAGGCACAATTCGGTGGGCAGCGGTTTGGGGAAATGGAGGTGTGGGCTATCGAAGGGTATGGTGCCGCCTATGCCTTGCAGGAGTTTTTAACTGTAAAATCGGATGATGTGGTGGGCAGGGCTAAGATGTACGAGGCGATCATCAAAGGAGAACCACCTCAGCCACCCGGAGTTCCCGAATCCTTTAAGGTTTTAATTAAGGAGCTTCAGGCGCTCGGATTGAATGTGGAGTTGCTCAAGACAAAGCCCGGAAAAACCAAGGGAGTCGATACGGTCAGTGACGGGAAGAAAGTGACGGCCAAGGCATGAAAAAAACAGTTCAAAGTTCCCTGCCTCGCCGGCAGGCGGGGAAGTTCAAAGTTCGAAGTTTCTTGAGGACGTTCCTTATTAACTTAGAACCTAGAACCCAGCACTTAGAACTAGTTTTTGCGACGAGCTTGCGAGGAGTAAAAACTAATGGCAAGTAGCTTATTGACCGCAGAGAGAAAACTGTCTTTTAGTCCTAAGAGAAAGAAGAAAGTAGAGGCCCTTAATTTTTTCGATTTTGATGCCATTCGCCTTTCCCTGGCGAGTCCTGAGCATATCAAGAACTGGTCTTACGGAGAGGTAAAAAAGCCGGAGACGATTAACTACCGAACCCTGAAGCCCGAGAGAGACGGACTTTTTTGTGAGAGAATTTTCGGTCCGGCCAAAGATTATGAGTGCGCCTGTGGAAAATATCGCTGGATCAAATTCAAAGGGATTGTCTGTGACCGCTGCGGGGTGGAGGTGACGGAATCCAAGGTTCGTCGGGAAAGAATGGGGCATATCGAGCTGGCGGTGCCCGTATCGCACATTTGGTTTTTGAAAAAGACTCCTTCCCGCATCGGCATGGTCTTGAACATGAAGACATCCGACCTGGAGAGAATCACTTACTATGCCAGCTATGTAGTGTTGGAGGATCTCCTCGATTCTGCCGGGCGTGAATTATTCAAGTCGCGCGATATCCTGTCTGAAGAAGAAGTTAAGAAAGCCCGTGAAGAGTATCACGGAAAACTTAAGGTGGGCATTGGGGCGGGGGCGGTCCGCCAGCTTTTAGAGAAGGTGGAGTCTAAGAAGGAAACCGTCGAATTGCGTTCCAAAATCCATTCGGTACAATCCGAGGGAGAAAGAAGCCGACTCATCCGCCGCTTGAGAATTTTAGAGGGATTTGCCGAAAGCGGCAACCGTCCCGAGTGGATGATTATGACGGTATTGCCCGTAATTCCTCCGGAGCTTCGTCCGCTGGTGCCTTTGGAGGGCGGTCGCTTTGCGACGTCGGACTTGAACGATTTGTATCGGCGTATCATTAACCGCAACAACCGATTAAAACACATCGAAGCTCTCCGGGCTCCCGAGGTGATGGTTTATAATGAGAAAAGGCTGTTACAAGAAGCCGTGGATGCCCTCATTGAGAATGGAGCCAGGGGCAGGGTGGTGATCGGGGCAGGAAACCGTCCCTTGAAGTCTCTGTCAGATATTTTGAAGGGAAAGCAAGGGCGGTTCCGTCAAAATCTTTTGGGAAAACGGGTGGACTATTCCGGCCGCAGCGTCATTGTGGTGGGTCCCAAGCTGAAGTTGAACCAATGTGGTCTTCCCAAAGAAATGGCGCTGGAGCTCTTCAAACCTTTCATTGTTCATGAGCTGATGAAGAAAGAGAGCCTTACCTTGAAGGCCGCCAAGCGAATGTTCGAGAGGGTGCGGCCCGAGATATGGGATATTTTAGAGCAGGTGACCAAGAATCATTTGGTGCTGTTAAACCGTGCCCCCACGCTTCATCGATTGGGTATTCAAGCTTTTGAGCCGGTTCTTATTGAAGGAAAATCTATTCAGCTTCACCCCCTGACGTGTTCTGCGTTCAACGCGGACTTTGACGGGGATCAGATGGCGGTTCACATCCCCCTTTCTCATGAAGCCCAGTTAGAGGCACGGTTTTTGATGTACGCTCCCAACAATATTTTGTCTCCGGCTTCGGGGAAACCCATCGCCACGCCCTCTCACGATATGGTTTTGGGGATTCACTACTTAACCAAGCTAAAATTAAGGGAGCGGGGTGAGGGAATGATTTTTTCCGACTGCTCCGAAGTGGCCTCGGCCCAGCAGTCCGGCAGGGTCGACCTGCATGCAAAAATCAAGGTCCGAGGAATCAATCAGATATGGGAACCTGCTTTGGAAGAAAAAGACTATCTCCGGCCGGAGCTGTGGAAGGATTTTACCACGGTGGGCAGAGTCTTATTTAATGAGGTCATCCCGTCGGAAATGGGATTTATCAATTCCTCGCTAAGCAAGAGAGAGCTTTCCCAGTTGGTGGAGCGATGCTACAGAACCCTGGGGGCTTACCGCACCGCGCTTCTCTTGGACGACTTAAAGCGCCTGGGGTATCGCTACTCCACCATGGCAGGGCTTTCCATCTCCATCTCGGACATGAAAATCCCTCAGATCAAAAAAGATCTGATCAAACAGGCTAGAGTGCATGTCAAAGAGATCGAACGCCAATCAAAGGCCGGGGTGATCACCGAGAGCGAACGCTATAACAAAATCATTGATATCTGGACGCATGTCACCGACAAAGTTTCGGATGTCATGTTTGATGAGATGAAACAACAGGAATTTCAGGGATACGATCCCAAAGAGGCTAGGTTTAATTCCGTCTATCTTATGGCCGATTCGGGAGCCCGCGGTTCGCGTCAGCAGGTCAGGCAGCTGGCGGGTATGCGCGGACTGATGGCCAAGCCGCAAAAGAAATTGACGGGTGGAGTGGGAGAGATCATTGAATCCCCCATTGTGTCTAATTTTAGAGAAGGCCTCACCGTGCTGGAGTATTTTATCTCAACTCATGGAGGCAGAAAAGGCTTGGCCGATACCGCTCTTAAAACAGCAGATGCCGGGTATCTCACGCGGAGATTGGTGGATGTGGCCCACGACGTGGTGGTAACGGAAGAAGATTGCGGAACGATCAACGGTATCCGCATCGGGAATCTTTCTTCGGGAGAAGAAGTGATTGAGGGGATCGAGGAAAGATTGCAAGGGCGCGTGGTGCTTGAGGATATTAAGATGGTGTCCTCTCCTGTCCGCGGCAAAACTCAGGAAGCGGTGTTGGTGGAGTCCGGTGAGATTGTAGCCCTAGAAATGTCGGATAAATTAAAGAAGGCGGGAATTGAGACCGCTCGGGTCCGAAGCGTGTTGACCTGTGAAGCGGCCACGGGCGTGTGCGCCAAATGCTATGGGATAAATTTGACTGCGGGGCGAATGGTGGAAATCGGTGAGGCGGTGGGAATCGTGGCTGCCCAGTCCATCGGCGAACCGGGAACTCAGCTTACCCTGAGAACGTTTCATATCGGCGGCACCGCTTCGCGCGTCATTCGGCGATCGCAAGTGGTGGCGCAGGGAGATGGAAAGGCGGAGTATCGAAACATCCGCACGCTCAAGAATCGAGAGGGACAAATTTTATGCGTGTCCCGGAACGGGACTTTGGCGGTGGTTTATTCTAAAACCGGCGGGGCCCTGGAAGAGTATCGAGTTCCCTATGGGGCACGGTTGAAAGTATCCGATGGCGCTCAAGTTTCTAAGGGGAATCTTTTGGCGGAATGGGATCCTTATTCTCTGCCCATCATCACGGAAGAAGAAGGGAAGGTGCGTTTGGTGGATGTGAAAGAGGGTGTGACCCTGCATGAGGAGCGCAATAAAATCACGGGAATCATCGAGAGAAAAATTATCGAGCACCGAGCCGAAAGAATGAGTCCCCGAGTGTTGGTGGAGAAAAAAGGAAAAGAAGTGGCCTCTTATCCGTTGCCGGTAGATACGATTCTTATCGCCGAAAACGGTTTGGAAGTGAGTCCGGGAGCTGTCTTGGCCAAGATTCCTCAAGAAGTGACTAAGACCAAAGACATCACGGGCGGATTGCCTCGGGTGTCTGAGCTGTTTGAAGCTCGTAGGCCCAAAAATGGCGCGGTCATCTCCGAGATTGAAGGGGTCATTTCTTTGGGAACCTCCCCCAAGGGATTGGTGGTTGTTTCGGTGCGCAACGAAGAGACCGATCTGGTGCACGAATACATTATTCCGCAGGGGAAACATTTGGTAGTCTATGAAGGGGATCGAGTGGGAGTGGGAGAGCCTCTGACGGATGGAGCGGTCAACCCTCACGACATTCTGCGTGTTAAAGGTGTTAAAGAGGTGCAAGAGTATCTCGTGAATGCGACCCAAGAAGTGTACCGCCTGCAGGGTGTCACCATCAATGATCGCCACATTGAGATTATCGTCCGCCAGATGTTGGAGAATGTAAAGATTTTAGAGAGCGGAGACACCGCTTTCTTAAAAGGTGAAATCGTTAATCGTTTTGTGTTTGCTCGAGCCAATAAGCAGATCGCGGAGAAAGAAGGCCGAGAGGCTCAGGCAGAACCCGTGCTTTTGGGTATCACAAAGGCTTCCTTGGCGTCAGACTCGTTTGTCTCGGCGGCGAGTTTCCAGGAGACTACGCGTGTGCTGACGGATGCGGCCACCATGTCTCGAATCGACTATCTGCAAGGTCTCAAGGAGAATGTGATCATTGGGCACACCATTTCGGCGGGGACGGGATTCGCTTCCCGGCGCCTTTTGGACACGCCCCCGGTCATGGAAAGCTAATTATGCCCACCATTAATCAACTTATTCGCATAGGAAGAAACCCTCTCAAAAATAGAACCAAGGCCCCTGCATTAATGGGATGTCCGCAGCGGCGAGGGGTTTGTACTCGCGTGTCTACCACCACGCCTAAAAAACCCAACTCTGCTCTTCGAAAGATCGCCCGCGTGAAGCTGACCTCGGGGATGGAAGTGACTTCCTATATTCCCGGGGTGGGACACAATTTACAGGAACATTCCATCGTTTTGATCCGGGGAGGCCGCGTTAAAGATCTCCCCGGAGTTCGGTACCATATCATCAGGGGCGTCTTGGATACGGCGGGCGTGGAAGGGAGGAGACAGGGACGTTCTAAGTATGGGGCCAAGCGACCCAAAGGAGAGGGAGGGGCAGCTGCTACAAAGTCTGCCGCTCCCGCCAAAGCTTAATGAAGAAAGTTCTAAGTGCTAAGTTCTATGTTCTAAGTTTTTTAAGGAAGTTTCTAATTCAACCTAGAACTTCGAACTTTGAACTTCGAACTTCGAACTCTTTTGCGACTTGGCTATTTTTTGGGATTGGGAGCAAAAGCTGATGCCCAGAAAAGGACTTAGACCCAGAGACCGTCGGGATCTCCCTCCTCCCGATTTTAAGTTCAGCTCGGTTTTGGTTTCGCGAATCATCAACAAGTTGAATTACCGAGGAAGAAAATTGGCGGCTGAGCGGGTCATTTATGAAGCGATGGAAGTGATTAAAGAAAAAACCAAAGAGGAGCCGTTGGCCGTATTAACCAGAGCCATTGAGAATGTTCGGCCGTTGTTGGAGGTAAAACCTCGCCGCGTGGGAGGGGCCACCTATCAGGTCCCCATTGAGGTTGCGCCCCTGCGTTCTACCACTTTGGCCATGCGCTGGTTGTTGAATGCGGCTCGGGCTAAGACCGGGAAGCCCATGAAGGATCGTTTGACCGAAGAGATCATGATGGCTGCCAAAAAAGAAGGAGCTGCTTTTAAGAAAAGGGAAGACACCCACAAGATGGCCGAGGCCAACCGGGCTTTTGCCCACTATCGGTGGTGAACTTTAAGAATTAAGAATATGGATAGATGTTTTGTATTCATTGATAACTCGAATTTGTTTATTGAGGCTAAGCGTATTGCTCGAACACAGTATGCTTATGATTCTGAGCAGGTGTTTCGGTTGCGGATTGATTTTGGTAAGCTTTTGGAAATCATCAAAGAAAAAAGGACGCTCGGTGCAGCTATCCTGGTGGGTTCTAGGCCTCCTGAGAATGACACGCTTTGGTCTACTTTAAAGAAATTGGGCCTGGAGCCACGTATATTTGATCGCAGTGTGCATACGGGCAGAGAGAAGGGGGTTGACTCTGAGGCGATTAATGCTATACGGGATACTTTGGAGGAAAATCCAACACCGGGAACCATCGCCCTTGTCGCAGGCGATGGAGACTACACATCCACTTTGGAGCGATGCTTGAAAAAGGGATGGCGAGTTGAAGTTTATTTTTGGAGCAATGCTTCCACTGCTTTGAAGAGATTGCCGGGGTCTAAATTTATAGAGATGGATCGGTTTTTGCCAAAGATTTCTTTTGAGGCCAAGGGATTAGGTGGTGCTGATAGAGTGTCAGAGGGGCTGGAAACAGAGCCGCAGGAAGCTTACTGATGCCCAGACAGTTCACTCTAGATAAAGTTCGCAATATCGGAATCATCGCCCACATCGACGCAGGGAAAACTACGACGACCGAACGGATTCTCTACTATACCGGCCGCATCCACAAGATCGGAGAGGTGCATGAGGGAACCACCACCACGGACTGGATGCCTCAGGAAAGAGAGCGGGGGATTACCATCACGGCGGCAGCCACCTACTGCACGTGGAGAGATTGTCAGGTCAATATTATTGATACGCCAGGCCACGTGGATTTTACGGCCGAAGTGGAACGCTCTCTGAGAGTGTTGGACGGAGCGATAGTTGTTTTTGACGGAGTGCAGGGAGTAGAGCCTCAATCCGAAACGGTGTGGCGCCAGGCAGACCGCTACCATGTTCCTCGTATCGCCTACATCAATAAAATGGATAGAACGGGGGCCGATTTTTATATGTCGGCCGACTCCATTAAGCAGAAGCTGGGGGGAAATTCTTGCCCCATTCAGCTCCCCATTGGGGCTGAAGATAAATTTAAGGGAATCATCGATTTGATTGAGATGAAAGCCAAGGTTTGGGCAGGGGAAGAGTTGGGAACCAAATTTGAGGTGGTGGAAATTCCGACGGACATGCTGGAGAAAGCCAAGGAATATCGGGAGCATCTTTTGGAAAAGGTAGCTGAGTTTGATGATGCTTTCATGGAAAAATATCTGGAGGGGAAGCATGATTTTACTCCGGAGGATCTGCGGCGTCTTTTAAGAAAAGGCGTAGTCCAGGGTAAAATTTTCCCAGTTTTGTGCGGTTCTTCTTATAAAAACAAAGGGGTGCAGCCGCTTCTGGATGCGGTGTGTGACTATTTGCCATCTCCACAGGATCTGCCACCCCTGGAAGTAACCAATCCTCATACGGATAAAAAAGAGACGCGCGAGCACAAAGATTCGGCACCCTTTAGTGCCTTGTTGTTCAAGATTCAGACCGATCCTTACGTGGGGAAATTAGCATTTTTTCGAGTGTACTCGGGGCAGCTCAAGCAGGGAGATCCGGTTTACTTTTCCCGTCGCCGACAGACAGAGCGTGTGGGCCGCATCCTGAGGATGCACGCCAATAAGCGCGAAGAGATTAAAGAACTTTTTGCTGGAGATATTGCCGCGACCGTGGCATTGAAGAGCGCAGCGGTCGGTGAAACCATGTGCGCAGAGAACACCCCCGCCCTTTTGGAGGCGATGAAATTTCCTGAGCCTGTGATTTCGGTGGCGATTGAGCCCAAATCCAAGGCGGATGAAGAGAAAATGGGTATTGCTTTGGGACGACTGGCGGAAGAAGACCAAACTTTTCGGATCAAGTCTGATGCCGAGACCAACCAAACTGTTATTTCGGGCATGGGAGAATTGCATTTGGAGATCATTGTGGATCGGATGCAGAGGGAGTTTAATGTGCAGGCCAACGTGGGACGTCCTCAGGTGGCCTATAAAGAAACCATCCGCAAAAAGATAATGCAAGAAGGAAAGTACATCCGCCAATCGGGAGGTCGCGGCCAGTATGGGCACGTTTTCTTAGAGCTAGAACCTCTAGAGATAGGCAAGGGCTTTGAATTCGTGGACAAGATCAAGCAGGGGCGTATTCCTAAGGAGTACATCCCCGCAGTGGAAAAAGGTTGTCGCGAGGCTTTGGATGGGGGAGCTTTAGCGGGGTATCCCATTGTGGACGTTCGGGCTACTGTGGTGGATGGTTCTTTTCATGAGGTGGACTCTTCGGAAATGGCATTCAAAATCGCCTCAGCCATGGCCTTTCGGGCGGGAGCAAAAAAAGCCAATCCTGTTTTATTGGAACCCATCATGAAATTTGAGGTGGTGACCCCCGAACAGTATATGGGGGATGTGATCGGGGATCTGAACTCGCGCAGGGCCAAGATCATGGAAATGGGCAATCGTGGCAATATCAAGTTTATCCAGGGAACGGTTCCCCTTTCTGAAATGTTCGGCTACGCGACCGCGGTGCGATCTATTTCCCAGGGCCGGGCATCCTTTACTCTGGAGCCCAGCCATTATGAAGAGGTTCCTGGCAACATTGCTAGAGGCATCGTGGAGAAGAGAACAGCCAGCGAGGCCTCGGCAAGATAAAATGAACGCAATACGCAATACGCAATACGCAATTCGTGAGAAAATTGCTGAAGACCTTTTGCGGATCGCGGATCGCGGATCGCGAATCACTTCAGGAGATAAACATGGCCAAGCCTAAGTTTGACCGAAAGAAGCTGCATGTGAACGTGGGGACGATAGGGCATGTGGACCATGGCAAGACCACATTGACAGCAGCGATCACGAAGGTGCTCTCGAAGACAGGGAAAGCCAAAGAGATGAAATATGCGGAGATCGCCAAGGGCGGGGTAGTGCGAGATGCGACGAAAATATTGACGGTAGCGGTGTCGCACGTGGAGTACGAGACAGACAAGCGGCACTACGCGCACGTAGATTGCCCGGGACATGCGGACTACATCAAGAACATGATCACGGGCGCCGCGCAGATGGATGGAGCGATCCTGGTGGTGTCGGCCTCAGATGGTCCCATGCCGCAGACGCGGGAACATGTGCTCTTGGCCAAGCAGGTGAACGTACCGAACCTAGTGGTGTTTTTAAACAAGGTAGACACGGTAGATGACAAGGAGCTCTTAGACCTTGTGGAGTTGGAGGTGAGGGAACTGTTAAACAAGTACGAATTTCCCGGGGACAAGATTCCCGTGATCCGAGGGTCGGCGCTGAAGGCGATGCAGGGGGATGCGGGGGAGTTGGGAGAGGTGGCGATCAATAAGCTTTTGGAGGCTCTGGACACCAATATTCCGGAACCCAAGAGAGAGGTGGATAAGCCGTTTTTGATGGCGGTAGAGGATGTGTTCACGATCACGGGACGGGGAACGGTGGCGACGGGAAGGGTGGAGCGTGGAAAGATCAAGGTGGGGGATGCGGTGGAGATCGTGGGGATCAAGCCCACCTCCAAGAGCGTGGCGACGGGACTAGAGATGTTCCGCAAGGTGCTGGATGAGGCGATTGCCGGAGACAACGTGGGAGTGCTGCTCCGGGGAGTGGAAAAGGACCAGATAGAAAGAGGACAGGTTATTGCCGCTCCTGGTTCTATGAAGCCCCATGCCAAATTCAAGTGCCAGGTGTATGTGTTGACCAAGGAAGAGGGAGGGCGACACACGCCTTTCTTTAAGGGATACCGGCCGCAGTTTTATTTCAGGACCACGGATGTGACGGGTTCTATTGAGCTAAAAGCCGGGGTGGAGATGATCATGCCCGGGGACAACACGGAGATGTCGGTGGTTTTGATCACCCCGATCGCCATGGAGAAGGGAGTGCGGTTTGCGGTCAGGGAGGGAGGACACACCGTGGGAGCGGGAGTCGTGACGGACATCATAGAATAGTTCGAGGTTCTACGTTCGAAGTTCTAAGTTGAATAAGGAACTTCCTTGAAGAAAACTTAGAACGTAGAACTTAGCACTTAGAACTGTTTTCGCGGAGCGAAAACATATGGGCGATCGGGTTACTTTTTCCTTGAGCTGCACCGCGTGTAAAAATCGTAATTACCATTTTGCACGAGGCAGGAAAAAAGATTTTAAGCTGGAGCTAAATAAATTCTGCAGAGCCTGCGGCAAACATACGCCGCACAAAGAAACCAAAGAGTAGTGATCCCAATCTATACAGGAAGGGGGTTCAGCCTTCCTGGCCGGGTGCCGATAGCATCCTGGCACCCTGGCCGAAGGCGACGATTTAATGGGGGAAACCAGGGTTGCCCCCTTGTAAAGCACCGCCCGCAGCAACTCCTTACGAAGGGCGGCCATCAGGCCCTGCCAGAAGGCAGGGTGCGGATAGAGGGGGGCGTAGTTTCAATGGTAAAACGTCGGTCTCCAAAACCGAAGTTCAGGGTTCGAGTCCTTGCGCCCCCGTATCTGATCTCTACAGGAGATCAGGGTTCTAGGTGCTAAGTTCTATGTTCCAAGCTCTTAAGAAAATATCCTATTCCAACTTAGAACTTCGAACCTCGAACTTAGAACTGTTTTTGCGCTGCAAAAACCAATGAACCTATCCACCATCCCCCAATTTTTTAAAGAAGCCTACGCGGAATTGCGGAAAGCGACTTGGCTGTCTCGAAAAGAGGTGATAGGTTCCACGGTAGTCATCATCATCCTCGTCATGATCATGGCGATGTATGTCAGTTTCACGGATTTTGTACTTTCTATATTTGTCGGCTCTTTGCTAGGAGGAACAAGGTAAATGGATAGGGGTTGGTACGTGGTTCACACGCAGTCTGGGTACGAAAATAAAGTTAAAGATACCCTGGAACAACGAGCGCAGATTCAGAACATGGCCTCAAAAATATACCAGGTGCTTATTCCCACCGAAGAAGTGGTGGAGATTAAGAAAAATAAACGCGTGGTCAAAAAAAGAAAGTTTTTTCCGGGCTATGTTCTTCTGGATATGACGGTGGATAATGAAACTTACTGGCTAGTGAAGAACATTCCCGGCGTCACGGGATTTTTAGGAGATCCCAAGCCCACCCCCCTGCCCCAAGAAGAAATACAGGGCATTTTGGAGCTTACCACCTCTTCTGCGGAGAGCAAACCCAAACCCGCGGTTCAATTTGAGCGGGGAGAAACCGTCCGCATTACCGATGGCCCTTTCCGTCACTTTATCGGAGCGGTGGAAGACGTGAACGAACCCAAGGCAAAACTAAAGGCGATGGTCACCATCTTCGGCCGTCCCACGCCTGTGGAATTAGATTTCTTGCAAGTAGAGAAAATATAACTGGAGGCGAAATTAAGAGATTAAGTGATTAAGAAATTAAGACCTTTATAAAGTTCCTAATCACCCAATTACCTAATCTCTTAATCACAGTAGAAAAATGGCTAAAAAAGTTAAAAC
>JACQJM010000068.1 GCA_016205045.1 Elusimicrobiota bacterium
AGACGGTTTACGGTTTAAAGTTCTTAACTGTAAACTGTAAACTTTAAACTGTTTTTGCCCTATTATTACTCGCAATGAAACTCTTAGTCACTGGTGGTTTAGGATTCATCGGATCAAATTTCATACGACACATGTTGTCGGCCCATCCTGACTGCCAAATAACCAATCTGGATAAGCAGACCTATGCCGGAAATCCGGAGAATTTAAAAGAATTTAAGAAGAACTCTCATTATACGTGGGTCAAAGCGGATATTTTAGACCGAAAAAAGGTGGATGCCTGCATGTCCCGGGTGGAGGCGGTTGTGCATTTCGCGGCGGAGACACACGTGGATCGTTCTATTTTGGATTCGGGAGATTTTATCCGCACCAATGTATTGGGAACTCAGGTGCTGTTGGAGTCCGCCAAGGCCAGCGGGGTGAAGCGTTTTGTGCATGTGTCTACGGATGAGGTGTATGGATCCAAGGAAACAGGGGATTCTCGAGAAGAGGATGTTCTTCTGCCCAACAGCCCCTATGCCTCTTCCAAGGCGGCTTCCGATCTTTTGGCCCGCTCGTACTTCGTAACCTACGGATTTCCCGTCATCGTCACGCGTTCCTCCAATAATTTCGGACCTTATCAATACCCTGAAAAGGCAATTCCCCTACTGATCACCAATGCCCTGGAGGATAAATCCTTCCCATTGTATGGGGATGGTCTGCAGGTGCGGGATTGGTTGTATGTTCTGGACCATGCTAAAGCTTTAGACACCGTCTTAGAGCGAGGAGTACCCGGAGAGATTTATAATATCGGTGGAACTCGGTCCTGTGCCAACGTGGATTTGGTTAAGAATATTTTGAATTTGATGAATAAATCGGAAAGTTTGATCCAGAGAATTCCCGATCGTCCTGGCCATGATCGCCGTTATGCTTTGAATTGTGACAGGCTGCGGGCTTTAGGTTGGAAGCCTCGGGCCAGTTTCGAGGATGCGCTCCGGCAAACGATTGGGTGGTACAAGCAGAATAAACCGTGGTGGTCTAAGATCAAGAGCGGCCGCGAGTACCGCACTTATTATAAAAAGCAATATGTTCGAGAGGGGCGACTGGCCGTCCGACACTAAATTTATATGATTCACGTGCTGCATCGCTCGGGTTCTATTGAAGTAGTTTGCGGGAGCATGTTTTCGGGAAAAACTCAGGAACTGATCCGACGATTACGTTTGGCCACCATCGCCAAACAGAAGGTCCAAGTATTTAACTCTGCTCTGGATATTCGGTACGGGAAGAACCATATTATTTCCCATGATAAATCCAAAATTCCCTCCCAGCTGGTCCGCCATGCCAAGGACATCTTAAAAATGATCCACCCCGATACCCAGGTAGTGGGTGTCGATGAGGTCCAGTTTTTTGATGCGGATGTGGTGGGGGTGTGTGAACATCTGGCCAACCAAGGCAAGCGTGTGATTGTGGCGGGATTAGATCAGGACTATCGAGGAAAGCCCTTTGACGTCATGGCCAAGCTCATGGCCGTAGCAGAGTTCGTCACCAAGAATTTAGCGATTTGTGTCGTGTGTGGAAATCCCGCCAACCGCACCCAAAAGCTCACTTCCAGCAAAAAACGCATCGAAGTCGGGGCTTCCGGCAAGTACGAGGCCCGCTGCCGCCGCTGCTTCCAGGTGTTCTAAAAGAACCAGCCCCCGCTCGCTGATATGACTCGCAGGGACCGGCGAAAGGAGAACGTCTACGCCGGGTTCTTTTGTACCGACTCACCACTCAAAAGGTAGCTGCTACCTTTTTTTCTTTGTGTTGATCTCGCCACTCCTCGGATTCCTTCGAGAATCGCTTCCAGCGCGTACGATAGTTTTTGAGATGGGTGACCTCTCGGGCATATTCGGCGGGATTTCCGGAATACTTTTCCGGGTGTTCTATGGTCTGTTCTATGGCCCTGGACAACCTAAAGCTGTAATCTGTAATGGTTTCTTCGAGGTACCCGTGAGTTGGATATCTAAGAAGCACTTGATCCCAAAAATCAGAGGGATTGAGCAGATAGGCTTCAAGCAAGGATTTTAGGTGTTTGGGAGCTGAGATAGGATTTAGCTCTAAAAATACCTGCGCCATGATTCCCCAGGCTTCCCACTCCATCTCAATGATTTTGGTTCTTGTCCGCGCCTCCTCCAAGTCTTGGAGAAGGTGGGTCCATTCATGGCCAATCGTTATGGCCAACATGGATGAGGGAAAGGATAGGAGTTTCCAGTCCAGTAGGATATTTCCTTGGTTGTCGTAAAAGGCCGCTAATCCTTCTCCGTCGCCAAACTTTATTGTAGGCCTCCCACCCTGTTCTTTAGCCCAGTAACTCTCCGCGTATTCCCTCCACAATTTCTGCCCCGTGGGCGTACTGAGCAGAATTTGTTTGGCCTTTTGAATTTTCCTCTGTAGATAAAGTTGAGTTAAAATGTAGGGAATTAAGCCCGTCCCTATTCCAGATGAAAGAGCTGCTCCTATGCCTGTCCAGCCCAGAGAAAACACAGTCGGTAGAGATAAGAGAGCTCCCAGGGAAGAAGCAATCGCGAAAGTCTTGAGGCGGTGAGTTTGTGCTGTCTGGATTGTCTTCTGGAATGGATTCAAGGGTTTTTCACCCAGAAGGGGCTCTTTCTCGGGAAGGAAGAGGCCTATTCTCAAGGGTTGAAGATTGTTGTTTCTTGGCCTTTCCGGGAGTTGAGCCAAGAATGACTGCTGATCCGTTTTAGGGCTTAAGCGGCTGAATAAGTAATGATCATCTCCCCACTTTTCCAATGCATCGTGAGCCTGTTTTTCCGCTTGAATGCTTTCTCTAGAAACATATCGGATGAGGACAAGTTGGCCCGTGGCAGGCAGGTACCTAAAAATAATGCGATGCGTGCGTCTCTGTCCAAATTTGATCTCTCCTAAACCTGCCAGTTGACCTCCCGCAAAAAATTTAATGTTCCCGAACTCTCCGCTGAAGTATTTTTTGGTTGCTAATAGAGTCTCAATGATTTTATGGGTTTTATCCACTTCTGCCTGGAGTTTTCTGAACTCTTCGTTTCCCCAGCCTTTTGTATCTCCCAGGAACTCTTTTGTGATTTGCATGGAAAACGGAGGACCCACCTGGACGGCAGGATTTATTTCAGTCTCCGTGGTCGCGGTTAGGCCTTGGGTCATGTTTCGGGCATGAGTCAGTGTTTGAGAACGTCGTGCTTGCAACCGCTGGTGATGCACCCGCTCCAGAATCCCGAGGTTCTCAGGAGTGAGATAGAGGCTGTGCACTGTTCTGAGATTCTCCAGTTCTACAGAATCTGTGGGTGGGGAGGTCGGGAGCATCCATGAATAGGCTCGCGCTTGCTTGGTTTGTATGGCTTCTTCTATAGCCAGTAATAAAGCTTGCTGAGCTTCTGTGGGAGATTTCTGATGGAGGGCCATAAAGGTTTCTGGGGTGAAATCTAGACTGTGCTTCAGTTCGTGCAGGACAGGCTCAGCGCGATTTAAATTCGAATCATTTTGGAAATTAAGGCCTCTGAGATTATTCACCACAAAATTGAGATGGTTAATATCTATAAAGCAGCTGGAAGAGAGATGTGAGGGGATTGTAGGCAGCAGGTTGAGAACAGGTTCCCAAGCAGCCAAGCTGTGGTTTGGGGAAGAGGCGTTCTGGGCCCATGCGCGATAGGTGGGAGGATCGAAAGCTCCTAAGAGGAAGCTCCAAACGAGCAGAACTGAAACAGACTTTTTGATCCGAGGTGCCATGGATATAGTTTAAGTGCTTTTAGAGGATATTCAGGGGTCTTTTGGCCCATTCCTGCAGGACAAAGGACCTATGTCACAAAAGAACCAGGTTCTTTTGTATCAATTTTGGCCTAAAATGCATAAAAAGAACCAGGTTCTTTTAGCATAGGTTCTTTTAGCACATTAGCAACACAGAGCGTGGAACTGTAGTTTAGGGGGACCAGCTAGGTGTGAACGAGTTGCCAGGAATTCTAGCGATAGGATGAGGGGAAGAGCCATCTGCATCCATGATAAAAAGCTCTTTTCTGCCGTTGCGAGTAGAGGTGAACGCAATAAAGCGCCCATCGGGAGACCAACTGGGATCTTCATTGGACCCTTCCCCGCGCGTCAGCTGGCGCAGTTGGTTGCCTGTAAGATCTGTAAGAAAAATATCCATGCGGTTCATGACACTGGTTCTACCGGCAAAAACGATCCATTCCCCCGTAGGAGACCAGATGGGAGAATCACACCAGTTTAGATTGGTCAGTTTCTGGGTTCGGCTTGAATCCAATTCGATGAGGTAGAGTTGGGGGTTTCCCGAGCGATCCGAGATAAAGGCCACCTGTCTTCCGTCCGGAGAAAAACTGGCGGAGGCATCCACCCCGCGATGAAAGGTGAGCCGGCTCATCTTTCTGTTCCTTAAAGAAAGGATATAGATGTTGGGGTCTTTTTCCTTGGACAGGGTGATGGCCAAAAGGCTCCCATCCGGAGAAAATCCTCCGGCCATATTAATTCCCTGATAGGTGGAAAGAGGAGATATTTTGTTTTGAGCTATGTCCAGATCGTAAAGGTCAGGGTTGTTGTGTCGGTAGGTGGTGTAGACCAGGTGCCTTCCATCCGGAGACCAACGGGGGATGAGAGTCATGGACTGGTCAAAGGTGAGTTGTTTTAAGTTGGCCCCATCATAATCGACCATGTAAATCTCTTTAAAACCGGTCTGGTTGTTGGAAAAAGCAATGCGGGTGTGAGCGATCCCTCTTTTGCCGGTGACCCGCAAAACTACCTCATCCGCAAATAAATGTGCCGCCTGTCTAAAATCAGAGACAGGGAGTTGGTAGTATTTCTCCACAATGGTGTCGTTGTTTTGTGTATCGAGCAATTTAGCTTCTAACACCACTTTGTCTTTAAGGTCCTGCACCTTACCCTTGATTTGAAGGCGAGTGGGACCTTTTGAGGTGACCTCGAAGTATCGAGAGTAAAGAAGGTCAGCCCTTAAAACATCCCATATTTTCTGCGCTAGATTTTGTCCTTGGGGGCCTTCTCCTTCCAGGGGAGGCATGAACAGGGCCATCTTTTTTTCTTCTCCGCTACCGGAAATGCCGATGTAGACGTCCGTCGCAGAAATAGTGAAGGAGAAAGGATGAAGGATGAATAGGGCAAAAACAATGGTGAATTTAATCACTTCGTAGATTTAGAGGTGGGAAGAGGAGCAGATTCCATAGCTTTAAGACGATCTTTGGCCAGCTTGGCTTGGGGGCTAGAGGGATAGTCCGCTAAAACTGACTTCAAGTAGCGGATAGCTTCCTCCTCATACGCCGACGCCACGCTGGGTTTGGAAGTTTTTGCCAGCTTTAATATGGCCAGTGCATACCGCAACCGAGCTGCCGGCGTCAGGGAAACACGAGGATATTTTTCCAAGATGATGGCATAAGCCTTAGCCGCTTCTTTCCATTCCCCTTTCGCGCTCAAGG
>JACQJM010000069.1 GCA_016205045.1 Elusimicrobiota bacterium
GAGGGGTAGTGTCGCCGGCAGACCTGCGGAAGAGGAGTTACACCCTACCGCAGGTCCCTGCGGCACTATATTGCCGCAGGGATGGCGACCACGGTTTTCGAAGCGGCAACCCCGGACAGGCCCTGGCTTGACCCTATTACAGATTAGGCTCAGTGCCCGGAAATTTTCGGCACACCCCAACCGGACAAAAAAATATCCCGGGGAATGAACTCATCGGGACTCGCCCCCCGCACCTTCGTGCTCTTACGGGCTTTTGAGGGCTAGCCTGAATTCTTCAGTTGAACTGAAGAATTCACCCCCTGGGCCTCACTTTGCCGCATAGCCAGCTCAAAGATGTTTAGCGGCCAAAGTGAGGGGCGGCCCCTCACTTGCCAGACATCTGCTTCTACAATATCCATCCTGGCAAGTGAGAAATTCAGTTGCACTATTTTGTTCAGGGTTCTAAGATAATAAAAGCTGTGCAACTAAATTTTTCGGGCTAGCAATCAAAGAAGGTATTGAATTATCTAAGAGGCACCCGTCTTCCGGATCTGGTAGGTCCGCCCGTTCTCTTGGGCGCAGCAATGAGATTAGTTTGGCCAGCTTTTTTGTCGGGAGTTACAATCTTGGCGCTTCCCACGGGGACCCTGACCTTGGGGATAATGGATTTGGCAGTTTTAACCATCGTTCCATTTGACCTGGCCGCTCTGGCCTGTTTGCTTTCATCCATTTTTTGAACCACCGTGGCGGGAGACGCCGCATAAGCTCCCAACTCCCCACGAGCGGAGCAGAGGGTTGCCCGATCAGCGTAACTATAAGCAGAATCAAAACAACGCAGGGGTCGGAGATTGTCGGAGAGGAGGGTTCCGGAGCAAAGCAAGGCGTCTCCAAAATCGCTGCCCGTAGTAGCACGTTGAAAACAATCAATCACGGCATCAATCTTTTCCGTAGGAACTCCAGCACAGAGGAGTGCCGTTTCCCTAACTCCCAAGTTAGCCAGCCGACTATCGTTGTAACAATCGATAGGTCCGAGATTAGAATCCCAGTTGGCGGAGCAAAGCACAGAAGCGTCTCTTTGGCTCAGAACGGTAACAGCCGCATCATAACAGTTCACCGGCTCCTGCAAGGAACAGAGTGTCCTATCTGTAACAGGTGCTGCTCCCGAACAGAGAACAGACGAATCGGTTACCCCTAAATCAGTAGGAGTACAAAAATAGCAGTTCGTGGGGGCATCCGTCTGTAATGGGGCGCCTTTACTATCCACATAATCGTATCCTGAACAGAGAAGAGCCGAATCTGTCACTCCCAAATTGGCGGGGGTATCGTTGTAGCAACCTGTCGTGGCTTCCCAAGCCGTGCTTCCCGAACAGAGAAGGGAAGCGTCAGAGGGTTGTATGGTAGGAGATGAGTATTGACGGGCGATGCTGTAACATGCTGCCGTCTCACCAGAATCATAGGAGCCGGCACACAGCAAGGAAGCTAAACCCGAGGATCCTATGATTGTCAGTTCATAATTATAACAAGCCACTTCACTCATGACTACAGGCGGGGGAGGAGCCACGGGGTTACCGCCACCACCACCACAACCAGCTAAGCCCAATGCCACATCCACCGTCGCACAAACAGGTAATGCTGGAGTCGCATGCAAAGCTCCCCAAGCCGCCACCCCTGCTGCTACACCGGCTTGTTTGGGAGTGATCAACTGTCCCATAAAAAGAATACTGGGGGTGTTCAAATACGTCTCAAAAATCTTGTCCGCCTCAGTCTTCTTCTCATCCGAAGCGCTTTTCACTCCTGGAATCAGTACAAGATTCAGAAAAACCAGCGCCATCAGAATTCGATTGAATTTTAAGGGCATTTTAATCTCCTTTTTAAGGTTCTGCTTACCATTAGGAGTTTAACATTCCCTCCTCTAAATATCGTGGGACTAAGAGACCCAAAAACTCAGGCTTTGGACCCAGGACTATTTAGGCCCTTTGGGGATGATTTTCTTTGTTTGCCTCATTTCTTTGTAAGTGATAAAATAACACGGGTTGGCTAGAGTTGTCACCCAATCCGGTGACAGTTAGGTCTCGGACCGCTAGCTCAACCGGCCAGAGCAGGCGCCTCTTAAGCGCAAGGTTCCGAGTTCGACTCTCGGGCGGTCCAGCCTGATTTTATATTCGTATTTGGAGGGGCGGGTGGCGGAATGGCAGACGCGTACGGCTTAGGACCGTATGCCGCAAGGCGTGTGGGTTCGACTCCCTCCCCGCCCAGAATTTCAGGTGGCGCCTGCCGGCAAGCAGGGAACGGCATACGCGCCTGCGGATAGGGTCCCCGTTCGTGGGGACCGCTGGTACCCGGAGTTCTGCGCAGGGTGCTAGCCTTAGGAGCTAGTGGGGAAACCCTTGCGGGTTCGAATCCCACCCTGTCCATTTTGCAAACTTGAGAAACATGCACAGGAGGAGAAAATGAAACAATGGATAGCACCGTTTGGTCTGATCTTGGCCTTGGGTTGTGCCTCAGTCCAATTAAATTCAGGTGCTGAAAAAGTTCGCCTGGTACAAACTGAACCCAAAGGATGTAAATATCTTGGGGAGGCCACTGGAAATCAAGGAAACTTTTTTACTGGCCGTTGGACAAGCAATGCAAATCTGGAGACAGGTGCCCGAAATCAGTTGAAAAATAGCGCCCTCACCATGGGAGGAAACACGGTAGTCCTCCTGACCAGCCGCGCCGGCGAAACCGGCCATATTGGCAAATTGGGCGGTTCTTCCCAGCAGACGAACGTGACGGTCACGGGCGCCGTTTATGATTGTCCTTAAATGGCCTTCTGGACCCCATCGGATAAACCTAAAGTAAAAAAAGTAAAGGAGGAGGGTTGCAAAGTGACCCTCGCCATTGAGGTGCCTCCGAACAAAGCCGAAGAAGCCATTCATAACGCGTTTATTCAGATTCAAGCACGAGCAGCTCTTCCTGGTTTTAGGCCAGGCAAAGCCCCCTTACCCCTCATTCAACAACAGTTCGCGGAGCAAGCACGCCAAAAAGCATTCGACCAACTCATCCAACAGGTCATCCCCCAGGCCTTTCAGGAACTGTCCGTGCAACCTGTCTCTATTCCTACCATCCATTCCGTGGCATGGTTAGCCGGAAAACCCCTTTCCTTCCAGGTGGATGTGGAATGCCCCCCCAAATTCAAGATCAAGGAATACAAAAAAATCTCTCTTCACAAGAAAGAACATATTCCCAGCGAAATGGATCTGGAGCAGCGACTCAAAGAAATCCAAGAGTCTAATGCCCGCCTGGAGATTTCTTCATCTGAACAAGTGTCCAAAGATCACTTTGTCGTGGTCGATTACGAGGGAACCTTAGATTCCAAACCCATCGAAGGCGGTAAAGGAGAATCGGAGCTCATCGATATGTCTTCTCCCCAAACTATCGCAGGATTGGCGGAAGGTATTTTAAATGCCAAAAGAGGTGAGACTCGTGAAATCCCGGTAGACATGCAGGGGAAAAAAGCCATTTTTAAAGTCACCGTAAAAGAAATAAAATCGAAGAAGGTTCCCGCCCTTGATGCAGAATTCTGCAAAGACTTAGGATTTGAATCTCTCGAAGCTCTCAAGAAAAAAATTAAAGAAGTCATGGAACAAGAAGCCAAAGAAAAAGCTAAACAAGAAGTCCGCCGGCAAATTGAAGAACATCTTCTTCAGCACAACACACTCCCTGTTCCCCCTTCCTTGGTGGAAGCCCAACAAGGACAGCTGCTTAAGCGATTAAAAAACCAACTGGGGAATCGCGACATCCCCGAAAAAGATTTGGAGAATCTAAAGAACCGATTGAAAAACCAGGCCGAGAAAGAAATCCGCCTCTCTTATATTCTAAGAGCCATTTCTGATGAAGAGAAAATACAACCTGGAGATGAAGACTTTCAAAATGAGTTGAACACCAATCTTCAAAAAGTCTCTGCGGAAGATCAGAAAGGCCAAATTCAGAATTTTTTTAAAGAACATAAATCTGAGGTTTTAGCGATGATCCGGGAACGCAAGGTGATGGAGTACCTAGAAGCCAACGCAAAAATAATATAATGTGTGTAAGATGTGAAATGTTAGTTAGAAAGGAGTTTTTATGATCGTTCCCACAATTATAGAACGCTGGAATCAAGGCGCTGCCGTTGGTTATGACATATTTTCCCGGCTGCTCAAGGACCGAATTATATTCGTAGGAGGACCCGAAGGGGCCGTCACTACGGATTCTGCCAACATGATCATCGCACAACTTCTTTATTTGGAAGCGGAGGATCATGAGAAGGAAATCAATCTTTACATCAATTCTCCGGGAGGCATGGTATCCGCTGGGCTAGCCGTCTATGACACCATGCAGTACATCAAGGCTCCTGTCACCACCATCTGCATCGGGATGGCCATGTCCTTTGGCGCCGTACTTCTGGCCGCGGGGAACAAGGGCAAACGTTTTTGTCTTCCCCACTCCCGAGTCATGATCCACCAGCCCTTGATTTATGGAGGATTGGAAGGGCAAGCCACAGACATCGAAATTGAGTCCAGGGAAATCAATAAAAATAAAGATCGGCTCATCGACATATTAGCCAAACATACGGGACAGACCAAAGAGAAAATTCGTGCTGATTCCGAAAGAAATTTTTACATGTCTGCCGAAGAAGCCAAGGCTTATGGTGTGATTGATGAAATAGTGGTGTATAAAAAGAAGTAAAGACAGTTTAAAGTTTACAGTAAAAAATAAAAATGGCTGAACCTGATCCCATTCTTCGACCCTTAAAACTACCCCTGATCGCCATTCGGGATGTGGTTTTATTTCCCCACATGGCCTTGCCGCTTTCCGTGGGCCGAGAAAAATCTATCCGAGCCTTGGAAGATGCTATTCAGAAAGATCGCTTGGTTTTTGCGGTCACACAAAAAAAATCTCAAATCGAAGATCCCAAAACAGAAGATCTCTACACCACCGGCGTGTTGAGCGAGCTCTCCCAATTCTTGCGAATGCCGGATAATTCTTTCAAGGTCATTCTTCAGGGAATCCAACGCACCAAAGCACTTCGGCTGCAACTGGCCCCATCCGGGAGCTTTTGGGAAGCGGAAGTGGAGTATCCTCCGGAACCTCATGAAAAATCTCCCGAAATGGATGCCCTCATGCGCCATACTTTTCAAATTTTTGAACAGTATGCCAAACTCTCGCGCCGCGTCTCCCAAGAAGCAATCACCGCGCTCCAACAGGTGGACGATCCTTCCCGCTTAGCCGATACCATCGCGGCCAATGTGATCGTTAAGATTGAAGACCGCCAAACCCTTCTGGAAATCATTCACCCCAAAAACAGGCTTGAGAAACTCATAGAGCTTTTAAATGCCGAGCTCGAAATCCAAAATATCGAGAGAAAGATCCACACCCGTGTTCGTACCCAAATAGAAAAAACTCAAAAGGAATACTACCTCACAGAGCAAATGAAAGCCATTCAAAAAGAGCTCCGCCAAAAAGATGACTTTGCCAAAGAACTAGATGAGCTCAAAACCAAAGTCAAACAGGCTAAAATGAGCAAAGCCGCCGAAGAAACGGCCCTCAAGGAACTGGCTCGCCTGGAAAAGATGATGCCATTTTCTCCTGAAGCTACCGTTTCTCGCACTTATCTAGACTGGCTCATCCATATTCCCTGGTCCAAAAAAACTAAAGATAATCTGGATTTAAATCGGGCCAAGAAAATATTGGATGAAGATCACTACGGACTGGAAAAAATCAAGGAGAGAATTTTAGAGTACATCGCCGTCTGCAAGCTGACCAAGAAACTCACAGGTCCCATCCTGTGCTTTGTGGGTCCTCCGGGAGTAGGAAAAACTTCCCTGGGCCGCTCCATCGCCCGCTCCATGAATCGAAAATTCGTGCGCATGTCTTTGGGCGGAGTGCGGGATGAGGCAGAAATTCGAGGACACCGTCGCACCTACATTGGCTCTCTTCCCGGAAGACTCATCCAATCCATGCGGAAAGTGGAAAGCAGAAATCCTGTCTTTATTTTAGATGAAATCGACAAAATGGGCATGGATTGGCGAGGGGATCCTGCCGCCGCCCTTCTGGAAGTGTTGGACCCGGAACAAAATCATTCCTTTTTAGATCATTATCTGGACGTGGATTTCGATCTCTCTCAAGTGTTGTTCATCACGACCGCCAATACGCTGGATGGCATTCCCGTCAGCCTTCAGGACCGATTAGAAATTTTACGCTTTTCAGGTTACACCCACCGCGAAAAAGTGGCCATCGCTCAAAATTATCTCATCCCCAAACAACTCAAAGACCACGGGCTAGATCCCAAGCAAGTGACGATCACCCCAAGAGCTCTGGAAAAGGTTATCCATGAGTACACGCGAGAGGCGGGAGTGAGAAATCTGGAACGCGAAATCGCAAGTTTGTCCCGAAAACTAACCAAAAAATTTGTCGAAGACAACAGCAAGACCGTAGAGGTCACTGAGGAAAGCATTCCTAAACTTCTGGGCATTCCTAAATTCCATCAGGAACATGTTTCTCCCAATGCCGTGGGAGTTTCTACGGGCCTGGCCTGGACAGAACATGGCGGCGAGCTACTGGCCATCGAGGTGGTCTCTCATCCCGGCAAGGGGACCCTGCTGCTAACGGGAAAACTAGGGTCCGTGATGCAGGAATCCGCACAAGCTGCGTTTTCTTTTGTCAAATCCATGGCTGCTTACATGGGAGTTTCTCCTTCCATCTTTAAAACTAAAGATTTTCACATCCACGTGCCCGAAGGCGCTATTCCCAAAGACGGCCCTTCGGCTGGCATCGCTATCGCCACTGCTTTGGCCAGTCAAGTTTCGGGAAAAACCGTGTTGATTGATCTCGCCATGACCGGAGAGATCACCCTCCGAGGACGTGTATTGCCGATCGGCGGATTAAAGGAAAAGGTGATGGCCGCCCACCGAGAAAAAATCAAGGTCATCCTTTTTCCTGACAGTAACCGCAAAGATCTTGAGGAGATTCCTAAAGACATTCAAACCGATTTAAAACTGATTCCGGTCAAACATGCAAGCGAGGTACTTCGTATCGCATTGTCTTTAAAGACTTCCAAAAATAAAGGGTCTAAAAAAGTAATCTCCTCACCTTCCCGCGGAATTCTTCGGCGTCCGCGGCAATCTCCACAAATCCAACCGGGATATGATACGCCTGGCGCCGCATAAAATGGCAGGGGTTAGCCTGCCCGCGTGCCGCGGTCGCGGCCAGGGGGATTAGAGATTAGGGGTTAGTGAAAAGAGAGAAAACTTTATGAGAAGAACAAATAGCGAAACTCCGATTCCCAATCCCCAACACCTATTAAAGAACCAACCCCCAACCTCCAACCCCCAGCCCCTGGTTTTATTGACTCCCGGCCCCACCCCCATCCCCCCCTCCGTCTTGGCTAAGTTGGCAGAACCCATCCTCCATCACCGCACCGTTGAATTTGGAGCCTTCTTCGAAAGGGTGATTCAAGACCTTCAGTACGTGTTTCGAACAAAAAACACGGTTCTTCTTCAAACAACCTCAGGAACGGGAGGCATGGAGTCCGCCGTCGCGAACCTACTGTCTCCCGGAGATAAAACTTTGGTGGCCACGGCTGGAGCTTTTGGAAATCGATGGGGCAAGATTCTAAAGGCTTATGGTTTTCTTCCCATCATTCAGGAAGAGGAGTGGGGCTCTGCCATTGACCCCAATAGATTTGAAGCCCTCTTAAAAACTCATGGGAAAGATCTCAAAGCCGTTTATCTGACCCATACCGAAACCTCCACAGGGGTCGTCCATCCCATAGAAGTTCTAAGCCGCCTGATCCATCAATACAGTGATGCCTTGGTGGTGGTGGATTCTATCTCGGGACTGGGGGGCCAAGAGTTGAAAACAGATGAGTGGAATCTGGATGTGGTGGTCAGTGCCTCCCAGAAGGGACTCATGAACGCTCCTGGTCTGGCTTTTATCAGTTTGTCCGAAAGAGCCCTTCAGGTCATGGAAATGTCCAAATGCCCTCGCTTTTACTGGGATTGGCGAACCATGAAAAAATCAGTCCCCAATAAAGAAACTCCCTACACCCCTTCCGTTTCCTTAGTGGTGGCTCAAGCCGAAGCATTACGTCTCATCAAAGAGGAAGGAATTGAAAGCGTGTGGGCTAAAACGACTCGCTTGGCTCAATGGACTAGGGAAGAGCTAAAAAAATTGAACTTTCCCCTCTTTCCTCATCCCCCCTGTGATGTGTTGACCTCCGTTTCTGTTCCAGAATCGGTCAATGCAACGGAATTGGTTCATCGTCTGCTCAAAGATTTTCGTATTTCCATCGCGGACGGACAAGAGAAACTCAAAGGCCGAATCATCCGCATCGCCCACATGGGCTACATTCGAAAAGAAGATCTTCAACGAGGATTTTCTGCTCTCCAAACTTGTCTGACAGACACTCAGAAGAAGTAATGGAAAAAAGAAAAAGTGCAGCCCAACCTACCCTAAAAAATAAGACCCTGACCTCTTCTCTTAGCTCTCCCGCCGCCTTTCATGTACTGATTACAGACCCTCTGGCCACAGAAGGTTTATCTTTACTCACCCACAACTCTCAATTCCAGATCCACCTCAAAGTGGGGGCTCCCTTGAGCGAATGGGAAGACCTCCTGCAAGATTGCCACTGTTGGCTGGTGCGCTCGGAAACCAAAGTAACGGAAACCCTAATCGCTAAAGCACCCCATTTAAAAGTGATCGGCCGGGCAGGGGTGGGCATAGACAACATTGATGTAGAGGCCGCTTCCCGCAGAGGCATTCTGGTAATGAATGTCCCAGGGGCCAATACCCTCGCGGCCGCAGAGCACACCTTTGGACTGATCCTGGCTCTTTCTCGCAATATCCCTCAAGCCCACCGAGACCTAAGCTCGGGAAAATGGGAACGGAAACGTTTAATGGGATCGGAATTGGCTGGGAAAACTTTAGGCATCGTGGGACTAGGCAGAATTGGAAGAGAGATTTCCAAACGAGCCCAGGCCTTCAATATGCGGGTGCTGGCTTATGACCCCTATGTCCCCCTGGAATACGCCAGTTCCCTGGGGGTTGAAGTAACTTCTCTGGAAAATCTGCTTAACACTTCTGACTATATTACCCTACACACTTCCCTCAATGAAAAGACACGTCATCTCATCAGTGAAAAAACGCTCCGTCAAGTCAAATCGGGCGCCCGCCTTATCAACTGTGCTCGAGGGGAATTGGTGGATGAAAAAGCATTGCTCAAAGCTTTAGAAGAAGGTAAGCTACGCGGAGCTGCTCTGGATGTTTTTTCACAAGAACCCCTTCCTCCCACTTCAGCGCTTGTCAAAGCGAGTCAATCGTTGAATCTGATCTTGACCCCCCACCTGGGAGCCTCCACGGAAGAGGCGCAGCTAAAAGTAGCTTCCGAACTGGCCCGCAACATAGTTGATTATTTCCAGCAAGGGATTCTGAGAAACGCGGTCAACCTTCCCGGATTCGATGCTGAAATATTGGAAAAATTAGGAGATCACTTAAGTCTGGCAGAAAGATTGGGACGTTTTTCCGCTCAGGTGCTCAGCGGCGGCCTCTTGGAAGTCCGCATTCAATGCGACGGGACTTATGAACCCAATCAACGACGGCCTCTGGCGGTAGCCGCTCTAAAAGGACTTCTTTCCAGCATCATGGATGAATCCGGCATATCCTGGGTAAACGCCCCATTGCTGGCACAGGAACGCGGAATCAAACTCCTGGAAACCGCTACCCCCGCCTCTTCAGATGGTTTTTTCAAGTTGCTCACCGTTTCAGTAAAAACAGAAACCGGACAACAAACGGTCTCAGGAACCGTTCAACCCAATGGGGAACTCCGCTTGGTACGCTTTGGTTCCTTGACCGTGGATGTGGTGTTGCAAGGAAAAATGCTGGTATTAACCAACCAAGATAGGCCGGGCGTCATTGGTTTGATTGGAACCCTGTTAGGCAAATACAAGATTAATATCGCCGACATGAGAGTCGGAAGAAAATCTGCCAAGGGAGAAGCCGCCATGGTTATCAGCGTAGATGAGGATGTCCCTGCCGAAGTGTTAAAAGAAATCAAATCGATCGCTGGAATTCAAGCCATCCATTGGGTGAAGCTATGAAGGGATTAGGGAAATAGGGATTATGGGATTAAGATTATCCATAAACCTAATTCCCCAACTCTTTAACCCCTTAATCCCTCAATCCCCCAATCCCTTAATCCCTTAATAAATGTCAGCCATTTCCTTCTCCAAAGTCACTAAGGTATACCGAAGATCCCATTTAGGACGCACCACCCTCATTCCCGGCCTCAACAATCTCACCCTAGACATTCGGGAAGGTGAAATCTTCGGACTCTTAGGACTCAACGGGGCCGGAAAAACAACCACCATGAAATTGGTTTTAGGGCTATTATTTCCTACCTCGGGTACTCTTAATCTATTTGGACAGGATCCCGAAACCTCGGAAGCCAAAAAACTTCTAGGCTACCTTCCGGAACTGCCCTACTTTTACTCTTATTTGACTCCACTGGAAGCACTTCGTTTTTATGGCAGCCTTTCTCAGATGGACCCTCGCTCCCTCAAAAAAAGAATCGAAGAAGTGTTGGTTGATGTCGGACTCCTGGTTCACCGCTCCAAAAGAGTATCCGAGTTTTCCAAGGGAATGCTGCAAAGGTTAGGCCTGGCCCAGGCGATACTTCATCACCCTAAATTAATTATTTTAGATGAGCCCGTCAGCGGACTGGACCCTCTAGCCATCAAGGAAATACGCGATTTGATGACCCAGGTCAATCAAACGGGAACGACGATTCTTCTTTCCTCTCATTCTATTTCAGAAGTGGAAAAAATTTGTCATCGCGTAGGTATTTTAGTTCAAGGAAAATTGACTCGGGTTCTGGAACAACAGGACTGGTCTTCGGAACAAGGCAAGCTGGAACAGATCTTCGTCGAAACGGTCAAAAGCGAATCTCGTCAAAAACAGACATGATCCCTTCCTTGTCCACCACGCTGGTTTTAGCCCGTAACGTTTTTAAGGAACAAATACGCATTCGTGCTTTTCAATTAATCTTGATTTTTGGAGGAGGAGCCCTTTATGCGGCTCTCCTTCTGGGAGCTCTTGCGGTAGATCAGGAGATACGGGTTCTTTTGGATTTTGGACTTGGCTTCATGGAACTGATGGCCTTGATCGTGGCCATATTTGGTGCGGCCACGTCCATTCTTAAGGAAATAGAACTCAAAACCATTTATCTGATCCTTTCGCGGCCGGTTACCAGAACCGAATATTTATTAGGAAGATATCTCGGTCTTATCCTCACCGTTTTTTTATCTATGTTGGCAATGTCTCTTTTGCATTTATCCATTCTATTCCTCAAGGGATGGCCCTGGAACCCCCTCTATCCCCTTCTTGTTCTATTATCCTATCTCAAGATATGTGTGATTGCCGCCCTGGGGACTCTTTTGGCCATGCTCTCTACCTCTATTCTTTCCGCCATTTCCCTCACCTTTATTTTCTGGACATTGGGACACTTTTTGACCGAGGTGCGCTTTCTTATCCAAAAAAGCCAAGGAATAGTAGTCTGGTTTCTAAAACCCCTTTCTTTCTTAATCCCCAACCTTCAAATTTTTAATCTGCGGGACCGATGGGAGGCTATATCACAGATGACGCCCCTGTCCACCCTTAATCTTTCGTTAAGTTACACACTGCTTTATTCGAGTGCGTGCCTTTTTCTCGCTCAGTGGTTGTTGCGCCGAAAAGAATTCTAATGACTTCCACTCTCCTGTATTTATTTACCTCCCTCTTTTTGCTCTACATGACTACCCCATTGTCAAAAAACTTTTCCCTGCCCTTCCCCTCTCCGCAAGATATCCGCATGAAAGCCTCCGAAGCTGTTCGGGATATCGCCTTCTTAAGCTTGGGCATGCGCCGATTAGGGGCTGATGTGGAATTTATCCAGTTGATGCAGTATTACGGAACCTCTGAAGAAGAACAAGAACACCACCGACATGATCTGAAATATGGCGCAGGGAATTACCCTGAGTTTTTTGTGCGCGCCCGACATATCTTGGACCTTGATCCCTACTACCGCAACGCCTGCCTTTACGCTGCCGGAGTTTTGGCCTTTAA